>DMJJ01000395.1 GCA_003452185.1 Verrucomicrobiales bacterium
GTGGCCGGGGGGCCGTTCATCGGGCTGCTCGGGACGGTCTGGGGGGTGATGGAGACCTTTGCGGGCATCGCCCGTGCGAACAGCGCGAGCCTGACCGCCATGGCACCCGGGGTGGCCGGGGCCCTGATCGCGACGGTGATCGGGCTGTTGGTGGCGATCCCGGCGATGTTTGCCTACAACTTCATGGTGACGACCATCCGGGCGATCACCCAGGAGCTGGATGGATTCTCGTCGGAGTACATCACCGCGATCGAGCACCAGTACGTCGACAATCGTCCCCTGGCCGATGAGATCACCGACGCCCTCAAGGGGGTGCTTCGTGCTCCTTCCGGTGGGACGGTGCCGGCGACGGCAGGCGCCTCCGGTGATGTCGCTGCGACGCCGCGGGCCTTCAACGAATAACCGGATCGAGGCTGCACATGAAGAAGTGCTCCAAGACGGCCCATCACACGCTCACCGAGCTGAACATCACCCCGCTGCTCGACCTTGCGTTTGTGCTGCTGGTGATTTTCATCATCACGACCACCCCGATCGTGAACGACCTCGACCTGAGCCTCCCCACGGCCTCCAAGCACCAGAAGGACCCGCCTCGCAAGGCGAACTACGTTACGGTGGAGAGCGGCGGGAAGATGTATCTGAACAAGAAGGAGGTCGACCTTGAAGCGCTGCGGTCGGAGTTGGTGCAGCTGCGGACCGAGGATCCCGATCTGAGCGTCATTGTCCGGGGGGACGGGAAGACCAAGTACAGCAGGATCGTCGGGGTGATGGACATCCTGCAGCAGGCCAACGTCGCCAAGGTCGACCTGGCGACGGAGCCGGCCTCCGGCGGCCCCAAACCCTAGGAGACCGTTCTCATGAGCGCACCGACACTCCTTTCACCTCCGCCAGCGCCCCCCGCGCTCCCGCCCGCACCGCCGCCTCCCGCTCCCCCGAAACCGCAGCGGCGGCGGCGCAACTCGTCCAAGGTGAACCTGGTGATCTCGGCGGTGTTCCACACCGTGATCATCGTGGCGCTCTTCTTCTTTGCCGCCCGTGAGGGGATGCTCGGCAAGAAGATGAAAACCCTGGCGGCCGTGATGGTGCGGGAGAAGCCGCCCGAGAAGCCGAAGGAGAAGCCACCCGAGCCGAAGGTCGAGACCCCGAAGGAGACCCCCAAGGTGGCGGCGGCCAAGCCGAACATTCCCCCGCCGACGGCGGCCGCCCCGCCCCCCCCGGCAGCCGTGGCGGCGCCCGCCGTGGCCCCGCCCCCGGCGGTGCTTCAGGCGTTTGATTTCAGCGACGGGGCCAAGCAGGTGATCACCACGACCAACGTGGTGGAAATCTACCGTGAGCAGATCCAGTACGCGTTCCGCTCCCGGTGGGCGCGGCCGGAGGTGCCCGGGGATGACAACTTCGTGGCCGAAGTGCAGGTGCAGATCGACCCGGCAGGGAAGGTGCTTGCGACGCAGTGGAAGAGCGGGTCGGGGAACACGAAGTGGGACGAGTCGGTGAGGGCAGCGGTGCGGCAAACGCCGTCGATCAACCAGAAGCCGCCGAAGGATTTTCCGAGCACGTTTGTGGTGCGGTTCGACGTGGCGTCGGAGACGGTGGATACGGCCGTCGCAGGCCCGGGGCAGTAGGGCGTCGCGGTTTCAATCGGCATGAAAAAGTTTTCCCAATCCCACCACAGCTCGATGAACGAGCTGAACATCACGCCGCTGCTCGACCTGGCGTTCGTGCTGCTGGTGATTTTCATCATCACCACCCCCCAGTTGGTGAACAACCTGGAGTTGAATCTCCCTTCCGGGAAGCCGCCGGCGCAAAGCGGACCGAAGCCGAAGCTCAACTACGTGGTGGTGGCGCCGACCGGCGAGATCCGTCTCAACGACCAGGCGATGACCCTGCCGGTTCTCAAGCAGACGCTGGTGCAGATGAAGGCACAAGACCCGGAAGTGAGCATGGTGGTGAAGGGGGGGGCGGAGGTCGATTACCAGAACATCATCAACGTGCTGGATGCCATCCAGCAGGCCGAGATCGCCAAGGTGGGCCTCGCCACGGTCACCGAGTAGACGCGGCGATTCAGTTTTCTTCAACAGGATCGAACTGTTCCGTCAGCCCCGGCCGGTCGAGCGCCGGGGGGGCGGCGAAGGGGGTGGGTGGAGGCATCGTAATGGGTTCGATGCCTCCGCCTTTCCCGCTTTCATGGAACGGTGGACGGTCGGCGCGCCTCAGCCAGCGGGGTGCTGCTCGAGGTGGATCGATTTGGCTGCCGGGGAGGACTCGGGGCGGCCCTCGGCGAGGAGGGCTGGAAGGGGTGGCACCGGGGGGAGGGCGATCGAGGGCAGATCTCCCGTGCTCCCATCCGCCGGCATCGACCCGCGCTCCCGGCGCCAATGCGTCGGAGTGCTCCCCCACCGTTTGCGGAACGTGGCGTTGAACAGGCCGAGGTGCCGGTATCCGCACTCCGCCGCGATCCGATGGATCCTGAGGTCCGTCTCCTCCAGCAGCCGGGCGGCCTTCAGCATCCGGAGCTGGGTCTGGTGGCGCACAAACGGCATGCCGAACATCCGATCGAACATCCGGCCAATATGCCGCGTGCTGCATCGGCAATGGGTTGCCAGGGCTCCCACACTCGACCCGATGAGGTCGTTTTCCGTCATGCGTCCCAGGAGCTGGCGGAGGCGATCCTCGGCCGAGGGCATCTTCGAGGGATGCTCCCATCGGGAGCTGCGATCCAGCTCGCACAGCGAGGCGGCGATCTGGAGGAGGAGCGCCCGGGAGGAGAGTGAGTTCCGGGTGGCGTCCCGCGGGGCTGTGGAGGCGAGCTGGCGGGCAAGCGGGTCCGAGGCCGGCATCACCCGGACGGCGAGGCGATCCTGGGTGTCGGGCGCCTCCAGGTAGCCCCGCTCCACCGGCGTCAGCACATCGGTGAGGCGGAGGGGCTGAAAATAGAACCAGGCGGCGTTCAGCGAGCCAAGCTGGCTGGCGCGGAGCAGGCCCTGGCTCCGGGGGGAGACCATCAGGAGGTCGCCATCCTCCAGGGCCCGTGGGGTTCCGGTGATCCAATACGCGGGGCCGGAGAGGATGTGGATGAACCGCCAGCCGTCGCATGGGAATTGCCACTCCTCGCCCGGGTTGAGCTTGATTTCGTTGAGGAGCAGGTGCGGCGCCGGGACCATTCGGCACACAGTGCCGCGGCTTTGTTACAAATGCATGGCGCCCCGGCAACGACTTCGCAAAAGGAACCGGCCTCCCCGGGGCGGACATCCACCCTGGGCACTCCGGAGGACACGGGGCCACTTCTTTGGAACATTCGTCACCCTCTTGTTACAAACGCGACCTTGGGTCGTAACACGACCGATCCACATTCGCCCCGTTGATTCCAACAACCATTATGGACCAAACTATCAAGACATGCGGAGCCGTCGCACTCGGAGCCCTGGCCGTAGGCCTGGCCACCCCCGGGGCGCACGCGCAATCACAGGATGCCCTGCTCGACAAGCTCGTCAGCAAGGGAGTTCTCAGCCAGCAGGAAGCCAAGGAGCTTCGGGACGACGCCGACGAGGGGTTCAAGAAGGCCTATCAGGCCAAGTCTGGAATGCCCGACTGGGTGACGGCCATGAAGTTCAACGGGGACTTCCGCGGCCGTTACGAGGGCTTTTACAACGGCCAGGCCGTGGATCGGAACCGGTGGCGCTACCGCCTTCGGTTCGGGTTCACCGCGAGCCTGCTCGACGACTTTGAAGTCGGGTTCCGTCTCGGCTCCGGAGATGCGACCGCGAGCGGCGGGCTGATCGACCCGATCTCCAACAACCAGACCCTGGAGAACAATGCCGCCAAGAAGGGGGTCTACATCGACCTGGCCTACGGCAAGTGGACCCCGATCCACAACTCCGACTGGACCATGGCCCTGACCGCGGGAAAGATGGAAAACCCGTTCGTCGGGTCCGACATCCTTTTCGACAAGGATTACACGCCGGAAGGGGCGGCCGTGCAGCTCAAGTACGACTTCAGCGACAAGCAGTCGTTCAAGCTCATCGGCGGGGCGTTCGTCCTGGACGAGATCAGCAACAGCTCGCGCGACCCGTACATGGCCGCCGCGCAGGCCCGCCTCGACTCGACCTGGGATGACAAGGCGAAGCTCAAGAGCAGCCTTGGCATCGGGATCTTCGCGATCTTCCACGATGAGGGCCTCACCAACGGTGCGGTGCCGAACATCAACGTTGGCAACACCCGCCTGACCACCCCGGGAACAAACCCGACGCAGGAGGGGTTCAACCCGATCTACGCGGATGCGACGATCACCTACACGCTTGAGAGCTTCCCGATGTATACCGGGAAATTCCCGATCAGCCTCTTTGCCGACTACCTCCACAACCCGGCCGCCCACTCCGACCGGGATGGGTATGACCTGGGGATCACCTTCGGCAAATCGGGCAAGCGGAACACCTGGGACATCGGCTACCGCTACAAGGAGCTTCAGGCGAATGCCTGGTATGAGGAGATGGTCGACTCGGATTCCGGCGCCTACTACGTGTCCGCGCTCCCCAACTCGGGGCTCGGCTCGGGGTATCGCTCCGGCACAAACGTCCGGGGTCACGTCGTGAAGGCGACCTACTCACCGTTCGACTCCTTCAGCCTTGGGGTCACGTACTTCATGCTCGATGCGATCCACGAGAATCCGATCGGCTCGGGAAGCAGCATTGGCCGTCTCCAGATCGACGCCCTCTGGAAGTTCTAGCCGCGGGCTTTGTCACTCCAATGTCACTCGAATGACGCGAAATTGCATCTCCGTACGCAAATATTATCACCTATGAAGAAACTGATACTCAGCATCCTGGCAGTCATGGCTGCCTTCGGGACTTTTACCGCCGCCCAGGCGGGCACCATCACGGTCAAGGGATCCGACACCCTGGTGATCCTCGCCCAAAAGTGGGCGGAGACCTACATGGGCAAGAACCAGAACGTGAAGATCCAGGTCACCGGCGGCGGTTCCGGCGTCGGCTTTGCCGCGCTCCAGAACAAGGCCACCGACCTCGCGGACGCCTCGCGCAAGATCAAGGCCGAGGAAGTGGCCGAGTGCATCAAGGCGTTCGGCAAGCGGCCCACCGAGTACAAGGTCGCGCTGGACGGGCTGGCTGTCTATGTCAGCACGGACAACCCGGTCAAGGAGCTCACGATCGAGCAGTTGGCCCTGATCTTCACCGGCAAGACCAAGAACTGGAAGGCCGTTGGGGGTCCCGACGCACCGATCACGGTGTACAGCCGCGAGAACAGCTCCGGCACCTATGAGTTCTTCAAGGAAAACGTCCTGGGTGGGAAGGATTTCACCTCCCGCGCCCAGACCATGCCGGGCACCGCCGCGGTGCTTCAGGCGGTTTCCAAGGACAAGAACGGGATCGGTTACGGCGGCTCGGCCTATGGCGCGGGGGCGAAGGCGCTCGCGATCAAGAAGGATGACAGCTCGCCTGCGATCCTTCCGAACGAGGAGACGGTCGTTGGGGGCACCTACCCGATCTGGCGCTACCTCTACGTCTACGTGAACCCCTCCCTGGACAAGGGGGATGTGGCCGCATACCTGACCTGGATCCGCAGCGATGCCGGGCAGGCGATCGTGAAGGACATCGGCTACTTCCCGTTGCCGAAGGCCTTCCGGAGCAACTCCGGGCAGTAGCCGCCGGCAGCCCGATAGACTTGGTCCCCTGCGAAACGGCAGGGGGCGGCCGACCCGGTGCCGGTACCGCCCCCTGCCGACATTTTAATGAGCCCATCGACCGAAGCAGTCCAGGAGAGCTGGTCCGCCATCGAGCGGGGTCGCCGTCGGCGCCCCGTGGAGTATGTGGTGGAGCGGGGGATCTTCCTTGTCTCGCTCTCCGCGATCCTGATGGTGTTTCTGATCTTCCTGTTCGTCGGCCGCGAGGGGCTTCCCGTCCTGCTGGGACGCCAGACCAGCGCCGCGCTCGCCGAGGTCATCCCGGTGGCCGACATGGACAAGACCCCGCCCGCAAAGCTGCAGCGCTACCTCGGGTTGACCGGGACGCAGTTCCAGGAGATGGACCGCGAAACGAAGCTCGAGCTGATGACCCTCAAGGCCGAGGGGGCCCAGACCCTTGGGAAGGAAAAGGACGCCAGGCTGAACACCCTCGAGTGGCGCTACCTCCTGTTTCCCTACCAGTGGACCGGCTACGATCGGCCGGAGGCGATCTGGCAGCCTGTCTCCACCATTCACAAGTACAACATTCTTCCCCTCCTGATCGGCACCCTCAAGGCGACCCTGGTGGCCCTGCTCTTCTCGGTGCCGGTCTCCCTGGCTGCGGCGATCTACGTCTCCCAGCTGGCTCACCCCTCCCACAAGGAGTGGATGAAGCCGGCGATCGAGATGCTGTCGGGGATTCCCTCCGTGGTGCTCGGCTTCTTTGCCCTGCTGGTGATGGCGAGTTTCCTGCAGCCCCTCTTTGGGTATGAGTCCCGGCTCAACGCCTTCGTGGCGGGGCTTGCGCTTGGGATCGCGATCATCCCCGTGGTGTTTTCGATATCCGAGGATGCCCTGACGAGCGTCCCGCCCGCGTACAAGCAGGCGGCCCTGGCCCTGGGGTCAACCCCCTGGCAGGCGGCCTGGAAGGTCATCCTCCCCGCAGCCGTTCCCGGGGTGTGTGCCGCGGTGGTCCTGGGGTTCGGGCGGGCGATCGGTGAGACGATGATCGTCCTGATGGCCAGCGGCAACGCGAGCATCGTCTCGGCAAGCCTCTTTGACTCGACCCGGACAATCACCGCGACCATCGCTGCCGAGCTCGCGGAGACCGTCTTTGGCGAACACCACTACCGGATGCTCTTTCTCCTGGGCGCGTTGCTCTTCGCGGCCACGTTCCTCTCCAACCTCCTCGCAACCCGGATCATGACCGGCCTGAAGGCCCGGATGGAGGGCAGGGCATGAGTTCGGCAGCCGCAAGCACCCCCTCGGAGACCCTCCCGGCTTCGGCCGGCTTTGAGACCCGGCGCCGGGATCGCGCATCGATGGTCGGCACCGCCATTACGGGCGGCGCGACGCTCCTGCTCCTGCTGCTCCTGGGGGTGATCCTGGGAAACATTCTCGTGAGCGGGCTCCCGGGGCTCTCGATCCGCTTCATCATCAGCGGGGCGGACAAGGACATGTTCGACGTCAACAAGGCGGGGGTGCTTCCGATGATCGTCGGCACCTCGCTGCGGGTGATCCTGATGACCCTGTTCGTCATCCCGGTCGGGGTGATCACGGCGATTTACCTGACGGAGTACGCCAACCCCGTGTCGCTGACCACGCGAATCATCCGGACTGCGGTGAACAACCTGGCCGGCGTCCCGTCGATCGTCTTCGGGCTCTTCGGGCTCGGGTTCTTCATCAATTTCGCCGGAGGCACCCTGGATGACCTCTTCCGGCCAAGGGGGGCGGAGCCTCTCTGGGCGAAGCCGGGCATCCTCTGGGCCTCGCTCACCCTGGCGGTGATGACGCTGCCGCTGGTCATCGTCGCGACCGAGGAGTCCCTGAAGGCCATCCCGGTCGGCCTCCGGGAGGCGAGCCTCGCCCTCGGTGCCACGAAGCTCGAGACCGTGCGAAAGATCGTCCTGCCGCAGGCCCTGCCGGGCATCCTCACCGGTGGGATCCTGGCCGTGGGGCGGGCCGGCGGGGAGGTCGCCCCGATCCTGTTCACGGGGGCGGCCTACTACATGGCCCAGTATCCCAGGGCGTTGACCGACCAGTTCATGGACCTGGGGTACCACACCTTCATCCTTTCCACCCAGTCGCCAAACATCGACCAAACGAGACCCATTCTTTACGCGACCGTCCTCGTTCTGTTGCTTCTGACATTCACCCTGAATGTCGTCGCCATTCTGCTGCGGGCCCGGATCCGGCGGCGGGCCCGGGCGTCGCACTGAAAGGGAACCTGCACGATGAGCGCCACACTCATGGATCCAACCCCAGTGAAAAGCCCCGCGGTGATGACCCCCCCGCCGGCCGGCCCGACGGAACCCGCGACAGCGGCGAGGGAGCTCATCCGGGCCCGGGACCTCTCCCTCTACTACGGCCCGAGCCGTGCGTTGAAGTCGATCAACCTCGGGATCCAGGAGCGGCTTGTCACCGCGTTCATCGGACCCTCGGGATGCGGCAAATCGACGTTCCTCCGGTGCTTCAACCGGATGAACGACCTCATCGACCACGTCCGGATCGAGGGGCGGATCGAGATCGGAGGCCACGATATCCATGCCAAAAACGTGGATGTGATCGAGCTCCGCAAGCGGGTCGGGATGGTGTTCCAGAAGTCGAATCCGTTCCCGAAATCGATCTATGAGAACATCGCCTACGGGCTCCGGCTCCACGGGATGCGGGAGCGCTCCCGGATCGACGAGGTGGTGGAGCAGAGTCTCCGCGGGGCGGCCCTGTGGGATGAGGTCAAGGACCGGCTTCATGGCAGCGCCCTGGGGCTCTCGGGCGGGCAGCAGCAGCGGCTTTGCATCGCCCGCGCCATCGCCATCCGGCCCCAGATCCTGCTGATGGACGAGCCGGCTTCGGCGCTCGACCCCATCGCCACCGCGCGGGTTGAGGAGCTCATCCTCGAGCTGAAGAAGGACTACACGATCGTCATCGTGACTCACAACATGCAGCAGGCGGCCCGGATCTCCGACCACACGGCGTTCTTCTATCTGGGCGAGCTCATCGAATACGACGCCACGGTCAAGATTTTCACCAACCCGAGCCGCAAGCAGACCGAGGACTACGTCACGGGAAGGTTTGGATGAGCATCGAACACCCCATGACCCATCACGACGAGGAGCTGGCCCATTTGAAGGAGCGGTTGATCACCATGGC
>DMJJ01000112.1 GCA_003452185.1 Verrucomicrobiales bacterium
TCTGCGTCACCGCGATTCCAAAGCGAACACCGGACGTGCGCGACCAGGCACCCGGCCCCCCTTCAACCCAGAGCCGATCAACGCGAGCCCCGTCACCCTCACCGCATAATGCTTTATCGAGTGAACCCGCCCCGGTAGGGTTCGCCCCGAATTGCCATGAACGCGATCCTCCTCGAGAAGCCGCAACAGTTCACCGTCACCGAGATCCCGGAGCCGGGTCAACCCGCCCCGGGGGAGGCGCTCGTCCGGGTCCACCGGGTCGGGATCTGCGGCACCGACTATTCGGGGTACCTGGGAAAGATGCCGTTCTACAGCTACCCCCGCATCCCCGGGCACGAGCTCGGGGTCGAGGTCCTCTCCGTCGGCCCGGGAGTCACGGAGGTCAAGCCGGGGGACCGCTGCTCGGTGGAGCCGTACATCAATTGCCAGGCCTGCCCCCCGTGCCGGAAGGGGCACACCAACTGTTGCGAAAACCTCCAGGTCCTGGGCGTCCACACCGACGGCGGCCTTCGCCCCCGGTTCCTGCTGCCGGCCCGGAAGCTCCATCCCTCGACGAAACTCTCGCTTGAGCAGCTCGCCCTCGTCGAGACGCTCGCCATCGGATGCCACGCCGTGAACCGGGGAAACCCGGGAGCCGGAGACCACGTGCTGGTGATCGGGGCGGGCCCGATCGGCCTTTCGACCATGGAGTTTATCCGCCTCACGGGCGCCAAGACCATCGTACTCGACCTGAACGAGCAGCGGCTCGAGTTCTGCCGTCGGGTGATGAAGGTCGACCACACCATCACGGCCCGGGGGGACGGGTCGGAGCTCGAGCAACTCCGGGAGATCACCCACGGCGCTCTCGCCTCGGTGGTGATCGACGCCACGGGGAGCAACCGCTCGATGTCGAACGCCCTGACCTATGTCGGGTTCGCCGGCCGGCTGGTGTTCGTCGGGATCACCACCTCCGAGGTCTCCTTCGGCCACCCGCTGATGCACCGCCGGGAGATGACTCTCCTGGCCAGCCGCAACGCCCTCCCGCCCGACTTCCGCCGGATCATCGGCCTGATCGAGGAGGGACGGATCGACACCCGCCCTTGGATCACCCACCAGGCCCCCTTCGACCAGATGATCGCAAGCTTCCCGGGCTGGATGAAGCCAGAGGCCGGGGTGCTGAAGGCGGTCGTGCACGTCTAGCCGCGGTGGGCGCCCCGCCATAACGGCGGCCCGCCCGCAGTCCCCGCGCATCCCCGCGCTTGCCCCGACGGGCGGCGTGTGGTTGCATGCGGCCCATGCAGACGATGCGTTGTTGCCGCGTTCTTCCCACGATTCTTGCCGCCGGGTTGCTCCTCCTGCTGGACGGCTGCGTCACCGCTCCTGAGACGGGCCGCAGCCAGCTCATCCTTCTCTCCTCCGACAAGGAGATGGCGATGGGGTTTGAGAGCTTCACGCAGTTGAAAAAGGAGACCCCCGTCAGCAAGAACGCCCAGGCCGCCGCCCTCGTTCAATCAGTGGGGCGAAGGCTTGCGGCGGTCGCCGAGCTGCCGGGCGCCCAGTGGGAATTTGTCCTCTTCGAGAGCAAGGAGGCGAACGCCTTCTGCCTCCCCGGTGGGAAGGTCGGCGTGTACACCGGCCTGCTTCCGGTCACAAAGGACGCGGCAGGCCTGGCGGCGGTGCTGGGCCACGAGATTGCCCACGCGGTGCTCCGGCACGGGAACGAGCGGATGAGCCGCGCCCTGGCCTGGCAGCTCGGCGGTTCGCTGCTCAGCACCGGGCTCTCAATGTCGGCCGCCGACCCCCGCGCGGCCGTGGCCGTGCAGCAAGCCTACGGGTTCGGGTCGCAGGTCGGCTCCGAGCTTCCCCACAGCCGCACCCAGGAGTCCGAGGCGGACCACGTCGGCCTTCGCTTCATGGCCCGGGCCGGATACGACCCCGAGGCGGCGCTCGCCTTCTGGCAGCGGTTCGCGAGCTACAACTCCGCCCAAGGGGGCAACGGCACCCCGGGATTCCTCAGGACCCATCCCACGGACGAAACCCGCATCCGACAGATCCAGGCCTGGCTCCCCGAGGCCAAGGCGCAGTTTCGGGCGCAGTAGCCCCGGGTTGCGGAAGCCATTTCCCAATCGACCTCCCCCGCCCCGCGGTTTAGGTTGTGCGCCAGCCGCACCACGCCCGCGCGGCCGCAACCAATGCCCAACATGAATGTCCGAGTCCGCTTTGCCCCAAGTCCCACCGGCTATCTCCACATCGGGGGGGCCCGCACGGCCCTCTTCAACTGGCTCTACGCGCGCCACACCGGCGGGAAATTCATCCTCCGGGTCGAGGACACCGATGCCGCCCGCAACACCCAGGAGGCGGTCGACGTCATCCTGAACGGGCTCCGGTGGCTCGGGCTCGACTGGGACGAGGGCCCGATCACCTCCGACGCCACCGGGCCGTGCAAGGGGGACCGCGGCCCCTACTACCAGTCCCAGCGCAAGGAGCTCTATCGACGCCGGGTCGAGGCCCTCCTCTCCCACGGGCTCGCGTACGAGGCGGACGGGGCGGTCAAATTCCGCATGACGCGGGAGCCCGTGGTGATCGACGACCTGGTGGTCGGCAGGGTGGTGCGCCCCCTCACCGACCGCGAGGAGCTGGATCCCGACTTCGTCATCGTCCGGTCGGACGGCGAGCCGGTGTTCCACCTCGTCAACGTGATCGACGACCTGGAGATGGGCATCACCCATGTCATCCGGGGGGAGGATCACCTCAGCAACACCGCCAAGCACATCGCCCTCTTCCGCGCCTTCGGGGTGGAACCTCCCCATTATGCCCACATCCCCCTCATCCTGAATCCCGACGGGAGCAAGATGAGCAAACGGGACCAGGGGGCCTCGATGACCTACTACATGGAGGGGGGCTATGCCCCGGAGGCGGTGGTGAACTACCTGAGCCTCCTGGGGTGGTCCTCCAAGGACAACCAGGAGATCTTCCAGATCGCCCAGGTTGTGGAACGGTTCGACCTCCCGCAGATCCTCCGCCACAACGCCCGCTTCGACCACGAGAAGCTGAACTGGCTCAACTTTGAGCATCTGCGAAAGCTCGAGGGGGACCGGTTCAACGAGCTGACGGTGCACGCCCTCAACAAGGCCGGGTACGAGACGGCTAAGTACGACCTTGCCTACGTGAAGGCAGCGGTGGGAACGGCCCGGGAGAAGCTCAAGAAGCTGACCGACGCCCCGGGCTACATCGGCTTCTACTTCCGTGAATCGGTGGAGATCGACCCCGCCGAAGCCCCCAAGCTTCAAGCGCCCGAAAACGAGGCCCGGCTCCATCGCCTGCGACAGGCCTATGCCGCCGCACCCCAGTTTGACGCGGCAACGCTCGAGTCTCTCCTCAAGGGGCTGGCGACGGAGCTCGGGCTCAAGGCCGGGCCGCTGGTCCATCCGCTCCGGGTGACCCTCACGGGGAAGAGCTCCGGCCCGAGCCTCTACCACCTGATGGAAGTGCTGGGCCGCGAACGGGTCCTGAACCGCATCGATGCGGTGCTGGCCACCTTCCGCCGCTGAGTCCCTCCCTCTCCCGGGAAAGTCCAGCCCCATGCCGGCGCAACTCCCCCCCGACCGGCCGACGTTCCGCCAGGCGTTCCGGTTCTGGCTCAAGCTCGGCTTTGTGAGCTTTGGTGGTCCGGCGGGCCAGATCGCCCTGCTTCATGAGGAGGTGGTGGTGCGGCGGGGCTGGGTTGAGGAGCAGCAGTTTCTTCACGCCCTCAACTACTGCATGCTCCTCCCGGGACCCGAGGCCCAGCAGCTCGCCACCTACACGGGGTGGCTGCTCCACCGAACCCGCGGAGCGCTGGTGGCGGGAGGGCTTTTCGTTCTCCCCTCGGCCCTCATCCTCTGGGGATTGAGCCTGGCGTATGTCCACCTCGGGCGATTTGAGAGCGTGGGAGGGATCCTTCGGGGGCTGAAGGCCGCGGTCCTGGCACTGGTGGTCGCCGCGCTGTTGCGGATTGGAAAAAAGGCGCTCCGCACGCCGGCTCATTGGATCTTCGCCACCCTCTCGTTCGCCGCCCTGGCCAGCGGCTCGATCCCCTATCCCGTGGTGGTCTTCGGAGCCATGGCCGCAGGCCTCGCCATCGGCCGGTGGCGGCCGGCATGGATTCCCCCGGCAGGCCCGGGGCCCCGCGCAGCGGCACCCCCCCGGGGGGAAGCGGCAGACCCGCCCGGCCTGCGACGGTTCATCACGGTCGCCACCCTCGGGCTCCTCCTCTGGTGGGGCCCGGTTCTGGCCCTCGGGGCCTGGCTCGGATGGACCCACACCCTGGCACGCGAAGGAATGTTTTTCGGGAAGGCGGCCACCGTGACCTTTGGCGGAGCCTACGCCGTGCTGCCCTACGTGGCACGCCACGCGGTGGAGGTCCAGGGGTGGCTCTCCCCGGGGGAGATGATGGATGGGCTCGCCTTCGCGGAAACGACCCCGGGCCCCCTGATCATGGTGCTGCAGTTCGTCGGGTTCCTGGGCGGATGGCATCACCCCGGAGAGCTCCCTCCCCTGCTGGCGGCAACCCTCGGGGCGGCCATCACCACCTGGGCCACCTTTGCCCCGAGCTTCCTCTGGATCCTGCTCGGAGCCCCGCATCTCGAGTCGTGGCGACGGCTCGGGCCCCTCAACACGGCGCTCTCCGCCGTGACCGCCGTGGTCGTGGGGGTGATCCTCCACCTGGCCGTTTGGCTGGGCTTGAAAGGCATCGCCGCAGAGCCGGGGATGGCCCGCGGATGGATGGCGCTTCTCGCGCTCGGCGTGTTCCTCGCCACCGCCCGGTGGAAATGGCCCGTCGCCGCCGTGGTGCTCGCCTCCGGGTTGGCCGGCTGGGCGTTGACCCGGACCTTGGGCTGACCCCACGGAGCCGCCCCCCCCCACTCAACGGGCCACGGCCCCTCAAAGGGGTCTCCAAATGGCCTGGAAGACGCTACGCTACCCCCATGGCGCTCGTGCGAATACTCGTCGACGGATACAGCCTCCTCCATGCCTGGAGGGATCTTGCCCCGGGGAAGCCCCGGCATAGCGCCGTCGCCCGGGATGAGCTGGTCCGCCAGCTGACCCAATACCAGGACGCCACGGGCACCCCCATCACCGTGATCTTCGACGGAAACCGTCCCCCGGGAGGCGTTCCCCTCGAGCACTCCACCCGGGAGGTGGAGATCCTCTACACCAAGGCGGGACAAACCGCCGACCAACTCATCGAGCGTGCAACGCACCGGCTGGCCGCCTTCGGGGAGGTCCTCGTCGTGACCAACGATCATGCGGAGCGGGACACCGTCAGCTCCGTGGGTGGCATGACAAGTGATTGTGAGAACTTCATCCGGACCATGGACCTGGCCCGGATCGAGCTTCGCGGCCAGGTGGAAGGCCGGAACCTGAAGGAACGAAACCGGTTCAAAAGACCACGCTAACCATGCGGCTCACAACACTCTTCATCGCCCTGGCACTGCTGCCGGCAGTCCGCCTGCCCGCCGGCACCGGCGTCGCGAACGCCCCCGTCCCGGCGGAAAAATCGGCCGCCGACCTCGGCAACCGTTACCTCTTCGTGGTGGAAAACTCTTCCTCCATGCAGAAGCGGGACGAGCGGTTGCGACAGGTGGTGTTCGACACGATTTATGGCGGGGCCTACGGGCGGATGCAGCCGGGGGACTCCTTCGGGGTCTGGCTCTTCAGCTCCGAGGTCGATTCCCGGTATCCGATGCAGCTCTGGGACCCCGGGGCGCGTCTCGACCTGGGAACCCGCGTCAACACCTACATCAAGGATCGCGGGTATCAGAAGCGCGCCAGCGTCGAGCACCTGATGCGGGACCTCACCGCGGTGGTGCACGCCGTGCGCGATGTCACGGTGCTCTTCTTCACCGATGGGGAGGAGAAGATGGTGGGAACCCCCTTCGACAAGGAGATCAACGGATTTTACAAGGAGCTCGGCCGTGAGCTGGAGAAGGGACACGAGCCGTTCATCACCGCCTTGCTGTACGAGCGTGGCGAGGTCGTCGCTTACTCGGTCGCCCGGCCCGGCGAACCCCTCTCCCTGCCACCGGTGGCGCCGCGCGGGAAGGGAAAGAAATCAGGCACCCGGCTGCCGCAGGC
>DMJJ01000324.1:0-7899 GCA_003452185.1 Verrucomicrobiales bacterium
GGAGAGCCAGCTCGCAATCTTCATCGGCACCGGGATCGCCGACCTGCGATCCCCGGTCGCGGTTCAAAACGCCCCTTGGCCGGGCGTCACGGCGGTCGCCGTCAATGGAGGGGATCCGGTGGCGATACAACTCGGGGAAAGCCTCCTGGATGCCTCACCCCCGGGAAATGCAGAGCTCCGGTTTCTGCCGCGGCCTGCAAACGATACGTTCGCAACCCGCACTCCCCTGGTGGGTCTTCCTGCCCGGACCAGCGCCCCGCTGACGGGTGCCGCATGGCGCGACTTGTCGCATGGATCCCTTCCCGTGGCAGGGGAGATTTGGTGGTCGTGGGTAGCCCCCGAGTCGGGCCCTGTCACGTTCCAGCTTGAGGTCCCGCCACCCGGGGAGTTTGAGCGGGGAGTCGCTGACCTGGCCTACCAGACTCCGCTGACGCTGGATCTCTACACGCCACCCCCGGAGGGGACGACACCGAACTCACCGCTCCATACCAGGGTTCTCTCGGCTCCCTCGCTCCCCCCGTCCCTGTTCGCCGATCTCACCTTTCCCGTGATCGCCGGTCACGAGTATGCCCTTCGGCTGCGCGGCTGGCTCAGCCCCTCCGTCACTCCCTCCCTGCAGATCGTTGGAGGCGTTCTTCCCGAACTCCTTCTGGTGGCCCCGACCAACCATGCCCTCTTCGCTGCGGGGGAACCGGTGACGATCGGCGCCCTGGCTACGAAAGCGCCGCCAGGTCTGCTCCCCCGGGAGATTGAGTTCGATCTCGTGGATCTCTCCCGGGGGGGAACTCTTCGCACGGAGAGAATCCTCACCCCGCCCCACCGCCAGATTCTGACCGATTTGGCCCCCGGAGCCTACCGCCTCACGGCTCGGGCCAGGGACGCGCACGGAACGGTGACCGAATCGAGTCCGGTCGACTTTGCGGTCATCCAGAGAAACCAGAGCCCTGAGACCGCTGAGGTGCTCGCCGGGGCTTCCGCGCAGGTTCGGGGTCAGGTCGGATCGCAGGCCTTTTGCGGCGCCGCTACCGGAGTCCCCCAGGCAGGGTGCGACAGCTGGTGGAGCTGGAGGGCACCGGCGGACGGGCGTTACACCGTTGCCGTGACCCCGGGCGGATCCGCACCCGTCGGTTACGCCCTCTTTCTCCAGCAGGGCCTCGCCCCGTTGAACCTTGTGCCGATGGGCACCCCTGTCCAGGAATGGACCGGACTCCCCTCGCCGACAGCTTCGATCTCGTTCACGGCCACCGCCGGCCAGACCTTCCTCATCATGATCCAGGGATTTAACGGCCAGGCTGCAGACTTCGACCTCAGGGTGTTGAACTCCGGCGGCCCCGAGGTTGGGATTCTCTCCCCGCACAGCCCCGCCGATCTGGCGGTGGGCCACCCTCTCACCCTGGAGGCCGAGGCCACGAAGCCGGGAGTTCACATCGAGCAGGTGAGCTACTGGGCGTTGAAGGAGGGGCAGCAAACCTTCCTTGGCACGGAGCGAATCCCGCCCTACCGGATCCAGGTCGACACCCCCATCGGGTTTCTGCTGCCAGGGGATTACCAACTGGTCGCACGCGCCCTCGCCGCGGACGGCTCCAGCGCGCTGAGCCCCCCGGTCCCGCTGCACGTCCTGGACGCGGCACCCGGGAATGACGCCCTCGCCGACCGGATCCCGCTTCAGGCGGAAGGTCCGTGGGTTGAGGGAACCTCGTTTGGCGCCACCCTCGAGCCTGGCGAGCCGCAGCCCCCGGGGGAGGGGACTGCGTGGTGGGGTTTCACCCCTGCGGCCTCCGGACGGTTCACGCTGGTGGTTCGTGGCTCAGGGTGGGTGACCCTCTTCGGGGGCGGCCCCGCCCCGGAGGCGCTGATCCAGGAGCACAGCCTGGCGGTCGATACCCTCACCCCGGAACGTTCCCTCACGTTCGACGCGGCCGCCGGGGTGGAGAGGTTCATCTCGCTGAGCGGGGATCCTTTCCCGGTCGCATCCAACCACATCAGCCTCAGAATCGTCACCGGCTCCCCCCCATCCGTTGAGTTGAAGGGAACCCTCCCCCAGTATGCCCGTGTGGGGGATCTGATCACGTTGGAGGCCGTCGCCACGGATGCGGAGGGGCCGGTGAGCCGCGTCGATTTTATCCTGGATGGCAAGGTCCTGAGCCGTCTCACCTCACCGCCGTTCACCCTCACCTTCCCCGTCCCAGGACCTCCCGGTTTGGTTCCCTGGCGCTTCGGCGCGATTGCGTACGATGCGAGCGGGCTGCACTCAGACACATCGGCATCCCTGAACCTGGCACACCTGGCGCCTCTGCCGCCGAACGATTCGTTCGCCCAGCGGACCCCCATCGCAGGCCTCCCTGCGGTGGCCCAAGGGACAGGGGACGGAGCCACCTTCGAGCCGGGGACTGTGGACGACCCGACCTTCGCGCTGGTCTCAGGGGATGTCTGGTATTCCTGGCGCTCCCCCCGCTCGGGGACCGTCGCCATTTCGCTCGTGCCGGTTGATCCGGCAGGGCTCAGTCAAACCCTCCGGGTCTGGCAGGGGACCGGGCTCAACAATCTGAGACTGGTTGGCGAAGCGAGCGACTACTGGAGTGGTCAGGGAGTTGCGCTTGGGGGAACCGGGAGTTCCGTGATATTCCCGGCGGTGGCTGGCGAGGAGTACGTGGTTCAGGTTCTGGAGGCGGAGCGGTTTGTTCTTCGGATCCGGGAGCGGTCCAGCTGGGGGATCCAACTCCTGGTAGGCGCGCCGACTCCGGCACCGGAAGGGGGAGTGCAAGTCACCCTGGAGGCCCGGATCGATGCAGATCAGGCCGACATCGAGTCGGTCACGTTCCTCGGAGATCGGACCCCGACCGTGTTGACTGCCCCTCCCTATCGAACGACCGTGCTGCTCACGACAGATTTGGTGAATCAGTTCCAGCCCTCGCGGATCTCGTTCTCAGCCCGGTTTACCGACACGGATGGTGGCATCTGGGTCGCGACGCCGGTCGACCTCTCCCCCAACCACGACATCCCGCCTGCGGATAACGATGATTTCGAACATCGGGCACCGCTCGGCGGGTATGTCGCCCGCATCCTGTGGCCCCCTTTGACCCGGGTCACTCTGGAACCGGTAGAATCCAAAAGCTTTGGCGAAACCGGGTCCGCGTGGTGGACGTGGGTTGCGCCGGAATCCGGCCAGGCGACCCTTTCGTACAACACCGCCCTGGCACCGCAGATCTATACAGGAGAAACGCTCTCCACGTTGAACCGCGTTCCAGTCATGCCCGGCGCAGGTCTGCCCTCTCACGATGTGCACGGTTCCGTCCTGTCGTTCCAGGCCACGGCGGGAGTGGCCTACGCAATCCGGTTTGGGTCGCAGTTGCCCTGGCTGAGCGGGCTGGAGTGGGGGCTCTACCTCCAACCCGATCGGGTGATCTGGCCGGTCTATCAGCCCGGGGGCGGATTCGAGTTCAGCATGGCATCCCCACGCGCGGGGCGGTGGCAGGTTGAGGTCTCATCCGACCTCAGGGAGTGGGTCCCCTTGGGTGGACCTCAGGAGTCCCCTGGCCTGATCGACCTCTTCGACCCGGCTGCCGCCGGGGAACCTCACCGTTATTATCGGGCGGTGCCGATCCCGTGAGGGGGAGCGACACGGTGCCACTGCCTGAGGCCCCGCAAACGCGCCTCCGCCCCGGGTGCCTGTTCACGGGCGGGCCGACTCTATTGAACTCGCCTCGTGCATCCTGTTTCCGTACCGTGGCCGGACGTGGAGCCCGTAATGCACCCTGAACGCACCCCTGGCCCGGCGGGCGCCCCCTCCCCCGCGCCACGCTCCGTGCTGGAGCTCTCCTTGGGGGAACTGATCGGTACGCTGACGGCCGCCGGTCTCTCACCCGCGCACGCCCGGCCGCTCTGGCGCCACCTTCACCACGAGCTCCAGTGGGATCTCTCACCCCCGGCCGGGTTCCCACCCCCGTTGCGCCGCTGGATCGCGGCGAACCTCGGGCAGGGGCGACGGTTTAGCCTCACCCCGCCCCAGGAGATCGCCCGGGTTGCCAGCACCGACGGACTGACGAGCAAGTTTCTCCTGCGACTCGAGGATGGAGAGACGGTTGAAACCGTCCTGATGGGCTTTCGGGGCCGTCACACCGCATGCATCAGCACGCAGGCGGGGTGCGCGATGGGGTGCCTCTTCTGCGCCACCGGGCAGATGGGGTTTGTCCGAAATCTCCGCGCCGGGGAAATCGTCGCGCAGGTCCGCCACGCCCAGTCCGCCTTGAGGAACGCCGGATCCCCTGCCCTTCGCAACCTGGTCCTGATGGGCATGGGCGAGCCCCTGCACAACTACGAGGCGGTCATGACGGCGCTGGACATCATCAGTGACCCGGGCGGCCTCAACATCGGGCCGGCTCGGATCACCCTCAGTACCGTGGGCGTCGTGCCGGGGATTCTCCGCCTCGCGGAGGAGCGGCGGCCGTATCGCCTGGCCGTCAGCCTGCATGGAGCCTCGGATGAAGAGCGGTCCGCGCTCGTCCCCGTTGGCCGCCGCTGGCCGCTCCAGGAGCTGATGGCGGCATGCCGCACGTATTCCGCGCGGACCGGCCGGCACATCTTCTTCGAATGGACGCTGATCCGGGGGATCAACGACTCCACGGCCCAGGCCGCACGGCTGGCCGCGTTGCTGGCCGGCATTCCGGCGCACGTGAACCTGATCCCATTGAATCCCACCGGGGGCTACGACGGCACGGCCGCCGCTCCCGCGGGGGCGAAGGCATTCCAGCGAGTCCTGCTGGCGGAGGCTGGGATTCCGAGCACACTCCGCCAGCGACGTGGAATCGATGTCGCCGCCGGATGCGGCCAGCTCCGGGTGGAGAAACGACCAGGCAGCCCCCGGTAGATCATCCCCCACCCGGTGTTTGAGTGGTCCGGAAACCGGGCCCGCGGACTGGGAGAGCCCCAATAAGAGTCATATTATTTGTCAGCCTGTGACGGCGGTGTTACGTTCCGGTGCAACACTTCATGCCGCCGTTCGGCCGTAAGCCTTCGCGCCGCCCCCTCCCGACGAGGACGCACTTGAGGGTCATTCTCCTGGTGGTTGATCTGTGCCTGGGGCTTCTTGTCTCCACCGCTCCGGCCGCCCCCTCCGTGGTGATCAATGAAGTTCTGGTTGCGAACCTCACCTCCTATCCGCACGGAGGGGGATACCCGCAATGGATGGAACTCTATAACCCCGGCTCCACCCCTGCCCCGCTCGGCGGGCTCGTTGTTTCCAATCCAACCCGGGCGCTTTTCTACCGGATCCCCGACTCGACTCCGGTGCTGCTCCCTCAACGGTATCGCGTGATCTTTTTGGATGCCTTGAGCCTCTCGAACGAGCTCCACACGGGTTTCACCCTCAACGCTTCGGGGGATCAGCTCGCGCTGCTGACCCCGGCGGGAGCGGTGCTCGACTCGGTCTCCTTCGGCATCCAGGCACCCGACTTCTCCATCGGCCGCACACCGGATGGGAGCACGGCGGGCAGCTGGACCTTGATGGTCCCAACCCCCGGGGCCGCGAACGCGCCGGCTTCGCTCGGGACCACAGGCAAGCTTCACATCAACGAGTGGATGGCGAAGGCGTCGAGCGGGGATGACTGGCTTGAGGTCTACAACCACGATTCCTTTCCCACCCCTCTGGCGGGTCTTGTTCTGAGCGATCAGAAGACCACCCCTGCCACGAACCGCCCCATCCCCGCGCTCTCCTTTATCGCGCCGGAAGCCTGCCTGCAGTTCTACGCGGTCGGAGCGGCTTCCCCTCTCGGCACACGGCTCGACTTCAAGCTATCGGCCAAAGGATCGAGCATCTACCTGTTTGACACCGACCGAACCAAGGTGATCGACAAGGTCAAGTTCGGCACCCAGACCGTCGGTGTCTCGGAAGGGATGCTCCCGGATGGGAGCACCAACGTGTACCCATTCACGCCCGCGCTCACCACCCCGGGGTTGAGCAACTTCAGGCCGACGACCTCCGTCTACATCAACGAACTCCTGACCCACACGGATCCTCCCATCGAGGATGCCGTGGAGCTCTTCAACCCCACTTCCCTCCCGGTCGACATCAGCTACTGGCTGCTCAGCAACCAGAGGGAGATCCCGGCACGCTACACCTTCCCCGCAGGGTCGATCGTGCAACCCCGGGGGTTCCTCGTCGTCTATGAATCGCAGTTCAAGAACAGCAACCCGCTGTACCCGAACTTCACCTTCAACTCCGCCCACGGGGATCAATGCCTGCTCACGGCTGCGGACGCGTCGGGACGGCTCCTGGGGTTGCAAGACGCCATTCGTGTTGGCTCCGCGCAGCACGGCATCCCGTTCGGCCGCATCGCCACATCCACGGGCGTTGATTACGGGGCCGTGCAATCGATCACCTTCGGCGTCGACGCTCCGGCCTCCGTGCCCGACTTTGAGAAGGGAAAAGGGGAGACGAACGCACCCCCTCTGGTCGGTCCCCTGGTGATCAGCGAGGTGATGTACCGCCCCCTCGACACCGGGGCCGGGGATCCGGCCCTGGATGAATACATCGAATTGCAAAACATCACCGGGGTGCCTCTAAACCTGTTCGATCCCTACACCTCCACGCTCGTTCCCACAGCCTCCCCCACCAACACCTACCAACTCCGCGGCGCTGTTGAGTACCAGTTTCCGCCGCTCCTCACCCTGGCAGCCGAGGCCCGGGTGCTCGTTGTCCCCTTCGATCCGGCAGGAATGCCGGCCCAACTCACCCACTTCCGGCAACGGTTTGGCATCCCCCCCGACGTTCTCATTCTCGGCCCCTGGAAGGGTTCGCTGAGCGATGCCGCAACGATCGAGCTGTACAAGCCGGATACGATCCAGGAGCCGCCGCACCCCGACGCAGGATACCTCCCATCGGTCCTTGTTGATCGAGTCAGCTACAGCGACTCGTCCGGTTGGCCGGAATCGGCGCGCGGGCTCGGCAGCGCCCTTCAGCGACGCCGGTTGGAGGCTTACGCGAACGATGTGCTCAACTGGACCGCGGCCGCTCCAACGCCGGGGCTGCCCCCCGCTCCTTCCGGCCTCACGGCGGCTCCGATTGCGGAGGGCCGGGTGGTCGTGAGTTTTGAGGCGCTGCCCGGACTTTCCTACTCAGTTCAATCGCGTCCCACGTTGCCCGTTCCACCCGGAACACTCCCCGCCTGGCAATCACTCACCCCGGCCTTCCGACCTGGGGTCTCAACCCGGACCCTCTCGATCACAAACACCCTTCCCCCCGGGACCCCCGCCATGTTCTACCGTGTGGTGACCCCCGGGATCTGAAGGAACGGGAGCAGGAGGTCGCACCTCGGGGGTCGACCTCGTCCGCCCCCCACGAACAACGGCGAGAGGAGAGGCTTAGGATTGCCTCTCCGTAGCGCCGAGGGGCTGTGGTAGGGATTTCAGCAAGGGAAGTCTGGAGGCATGCTCGTTCCCAAATCCGCACTCCCTAAATGGGGTTTGGGAATTGCAGGCCACCAAAGTCGCCGCGGCGAACACGACTCAGACCCGCGTGCTCCAGTCCGAATCTGAGCCCGCGGCGTTCTATCGTGTCGTCGTGTTGCAGTAATGGGCCGTAGACGCCTGTTTCGGTGTGATCGTGACGCCCAAAGGGACCTCAAGCCAACCGCCGAGAGTGTCTCCAGGTTGGACGGCAGAAGGTTCATGGCGAGCCTGGGAATCGCTCCAGGCCTCGAGGCGCCCCGTAGCGTACCAAGATCACAACGGGAGGTTTGGAATAACGGAAGAGTTGGAGACTTGCTGGGAAGGGAGCATCCACCTACGCCGCCGGAAGGCGGCATACCCATTTTGTCGCGCTTCGCGAAAAAATGGTGCGCGATACAGGTTTCGAACCTGTGACCCCCACCGTGTCAAGGTGATGCTCTACCACTGAGCTAA
>DMJJ01000324.1:8165-8855 GCA_003452185.1 Verrucomicrobiales bacterium
CTCTACCACTGAGCTAACCGCGCGTGACCATCTTCACGGCCCTGAGGCGACGCCTGCAGGAACCGCGACCGGACCCAGAACTTAGGATCTCATCTGGTTTCAGGCAAGAAGTTTGAGCGATTATTTTGGTCGACAAATCCTCCCGTTCCTCTTCTTTAGGACCCGCTTGCAGCATGAAAACGCCCGTTGATTCCTACCACCCACCCACCCGGCTCGTCGGCGCCCTGGCCCTGGCCTGGACGCTCCCAGTGCTCACCTTGCTGATCCCGGGGTGCTCCGTGGGCCCGGCCTACAAAGCCCCCGAACCCCACGCCGCCTCGAGCTTCGCCTCCGGGGCGGGGTACGGCACCGCGGCACCTGACCTCCAGTGGTGGACGAGCTTTCATGACCCCCGGCTGGAGGGACTCATCGCCCGCGCCATGACCAATAACCCGGACGTCCGGGTCGCCACCGCCCGCCTCCAGGAGGCCCGCGCCCTGCTGAATGAGTCGCGCGCGGATCTCCATCCCACGGTGCGGAGCGAGGACTCCTACAACAACGGCCTGGCGAGCGTCGCCGCCCGCCCCTCGTTTCCCCGGAACGCCCGGGAGGGGGAATTGTACCACGCCGGATTCGACGCCACGTGGGAACTCGACCTCTTTGGCCGCGTCCGGAGGTCCGTGGAGGCGCGGCGGGCGGACCTCGCCACAC
>DMJJ01000611.1 GCA_003452185.1 Verrucomicrobiales bacterium
GTGGATCGAAACCCCGAGAGGCTCGCCGGACGTCGACACATAGTTCGACCGGAAGAGGAACGCCTCCTGAAGCTCCCAGCCCCCATCCCGCGCGGTCCCAAGATGGAACTCCCGCTCGTTGTCCCGCAGCCCCTCCTTGACCGAGGGCGGGAAGGCCCCTGCCATCCGGGCCCCTTCCCAGACGCGAATCGACTCAAGGATCGCGCCGGTGGCCCCGAACCGGCGGGCCGTCTCGGCGGAACCGGGGTCGGCCGCCAGCTGAGCCGTGCTGGCGAGACTGGTGGCGAGCGCAAACCCCGCATCGAAACCGGCTGCCCGCGCCAGCAGCCACTCCGCATCCTCGATGCTCGTCTCGGCCCGCAGGGCGAACCAACCCAGCATGTGGGGAACGAAGTTCCTCTCAAAGTGGACCTGGTTCTTGAAGCGATAGAGCGTCTGGCTCTCCCGGAATCCCGCATACCAGGGCTCCCCCCAGTTCATCCGGGTGTTCACATGCCAGTTGAAATGCCCCGGCAGGCTGGCGTCGTTGATCACCTCCCCCTTCACCCCGGGTTTCAAGGCTGCATACCAGGCCTCGGTGAACAGCGAGACTCCATACTTCCCGTAGCCGGATGCCCAGTTCCCCTCAAGTCCGTCGAACGAGAGCTGGAGAGCCCCGGTCTGGTTGCACAGCTCGGCGATATTGCGCGCAATCTCCATCGAGAGATCCGCATCCCCGTGAAACACCTTGTACGGATGGTCGAGCAGGCGCGCCACCCTCTCCCCGCGCCCATGGGGCCCGGACTGCGTCCCCCAGGCCCCACGCTCACACTCCAGAAGTCTCCACGGGGCCTGGGGGCTCACCCCCTTGAAGCGCACCAGCTCCCGGCCAATGCGGGCCGTGTTCATCGTCGAGGGGGTGGAGAAGTAGCCGGGATCCTCGATCGGGATCTCCCGCGCCGCGCCATCCACCGCCTGAACCACCGCGGTATCGCCCACGACGGCCAGCCGCGGATCGGGTTCCGGGGTCACGTAGGCATCGCCCGGAGTGATGAAGTTGGAAAGGGTGTGAAAGCCGATCCGCACCCCGGCCCGACGCCCCTTCTCAACAGACTCCCGGAGCCCCTCCCACCCATGAGGGAAGAGCGCCGGCTTCAGCACAAAGTGCCCCCACGAGGCAAAGGGGGAGCTGTGATACAGGTACCTCAGTCCGGCGCGCCGGGTCATCTCGATGGCCCGGTCGACCGACTCCTCGCTAAAGTCGACGATGAGATACGAGGCCGTTGCGGCCGGGGAAACCTTGGCCCACACCCCGTCCAGCATCGGGTGCGGGAGGCCTTCCCCCAGCTCGATGGCCCCCAGGGTCTTCAGCGCGGCCGATTCCGGGCAGGCAAACAGAGCGATCTTGCTTCCAATCACTCCACCATCGCTGAACGGGTGAACGCGATACCGCGGATGCCCCCAGTTGGGAATCACACGCTCCCGGTCCCGCTCGCGACAATAGGCCTGAAGGATGCTCCCGAACGGCTTCGGCCGTGCGGTGTCGGCCCGGTACCCCTGGTCCTTGTTCAGCGCGGCGGGCAAATTGGGATAGTGGCCGGTGTCATCCCCGCCGAATCCCTGGTCCCCATCGGCCTCGCTCTCCGGGTACCCTCCGAGGGTCTTTGCGTTCAACGCCTGGATGCCAACCGCGAACTCCCGATCCCGGACCACCCCGATGAGCTCGCCGATGATCTCCCCAATGGCGATCGGATACGGCCCCCAGATCACCCATTCCACGGGCTCCGGGACGTGCATCTCGACCACCTCCAGAACCAGATAGCCTGATTTGGAGGCGAGTTTCAGGACCGCGGTTCCCCCCACGGCAGGGTACCTCAGGGTGAGACGGCCGGAGGATGCCTCCCACGAAGCCCCCTCGGGAACTCGGACCTTCCCCCCCACCCCCAGGCTGAGGAGGGGGGCAGGCTGCCCGCCGGCCACGAGGTTGCGTCCCCCGGCCCCCACCTCGATCGACCCAAGGGACCCATCCGAGAGGACCCCAATGCGTGCCTCTCCCGCGACCCAGCGGACCAGGGGGCCCGCCGCGCCCCCCCGGGCGCTTGCCGTCCAAAGTCCCAGCCCGCAGAGCACGGCCACCAAACGTCGCACAGAGAGTTGCATGTGAATCACCTATGGACGGAGCCCCTGGGGAGGTATTCAACCCTCGCCGGTCGTCCAAGGGGCACTTTTGTGCAACACCCCGGCCTCATTGCGCCGATTACACCCTGGGAGGCGGAGCCAGCCCGGAACACCGGGGTCGCTCCATCCCCGTCGACCATGTCCTCGAGCTTAAGCAATCGACCGCGCCAAGCCGGGTCCCCGCAGTGGCTTGCCTTCTCCCTGGGGGCGCTCTTGAGCCTCGTGGCGACGGAGCTTCTGCTTCGGCCCGTGTTCCGGGAGCAGACCATGAACGAGGCCGGCTACGAGATCTTCACTCCCGGGACCACCTCCCGGGGGTTTTTGGAAGGCTTCGCCCTGAGCCGCTGGACGGCCCACGGCGCCCGGGGGTCGGGGGTGCCCACCAACGGCGTGGCCCCCATCATGATCGTAGGGGACTCGTTTGTTGAGGCCCGGCAGGTCGAGGACGCGGAGCTGATCTCCGCACGCCTCCAGGAGACCCTCTGCTCGAACTCCATCCCGAACGGCGTCATCAGCCTCGGCCACAGCGGCGATTCCATGGCCGAGTACGTGCGCGATGCCCCGCTCGTGCAGGGATGGTTTCAGCCAACCTGGACCGTCGTGGTGCTCGACCGGGGGGATTTCTCCGAGGCGATGGACCCGGCCCGGAGCGCCCACTTTGTTCAGGAGGGGGCCTCCGGGGGGGAGCTCGTTCTCAAGACCCGTCCCCCCCATCGGGCGATGGCCGGGAGGCTGGGGGCCCTCTACTACGGACTGCTCAACCACTCCTCGCTCTGCAAGCTTGCCTGGATCCGGACCCACGCCCTCCTCAAGTGGTGGAAGACCGAGCCGCCGCTGTTCAACGCATCGACACACGCGACAGCCCCCAAGGGAGGAGAGCCGCCGCCACGCCCTCCAACGGGGGCCCAGCTCCAGGCACTCAAGAACGCCTACCACGGGCGCCTGACGATTCTCTATCGTTCCCCCGACTGCGCTCCCGGCGCCCGGGCCTGCCAGGAGCCGCTCGACCTCCAGGTGGAGCAGGAGGCGCGGGCCCTAGGAATCAGTTTTGTCTCCCTGGCCGACTCCTACCCGGCCGCCCTCGCAAGGGGGGAAATGCCGACGGGGTTTCCAAACACGGCCCCGTTCGTCGGGCACTGGAACAGGGTCGGCCACCGGATAGCCGCCGAGGCGGTGGCGCCGGAGCTGATACGGCTCCACAAAGAACATGGTCTTTTCTAGCCCCCGGTTCCTTCTCTTCCTGGTGGTGACGCTTCTCGTCCTGGGGCTGCTCCCGGGGAGGGATCCGCGCAAGCGCTTCCTGGCACTCGCGTCGCTCTTCTTCTACGCAGCGTGGGACTGGCGTTACGTAGGCCTGCTCCTCCTGATCAGCGTGATCGACTACTACACGGCCTGGAGGATCTCGGTCTCGGAGTCCCCCTCCGTCCGACGCCGCTGGCTCGCCGTGAGCATCGTGTCCAACCTCGGGGTGCTCGGGTATTTCAAGTACTGCAACTTCTTCATCGCGACGCTGGGCCCGCTCCTGGCGTCGGCAGGCCTCCCGATCCCGCATCTCGAGATCCTGCTCCCGGCCGGGATCAGTTTCTACACCTTCAAGACGATGAGCTACACGATCGATGTCTACCGGGGGGAGCTCGCCCCGTGCAGATCGTGGCTCGACTACGCGACCTTCATCACGTTTTTTCCCGAGCTCATCGCGGGGCCGATCGTGCGGGCCTCGGTTTTCCTTCCTCAGCTCGATCGAACCCCGGGGCCCACCCGGGACCGGTGCGTCCAGGGACTCAGCCTCTTCCTGATGGGGCTGTTCAAGAAGCTCGTGATCGCGGACCGCATGGCCCTGGTGGTCGATCCCGTGTTCGCCTGCCCGGCGGTCTACTCCGGGCCCTCCCTCTGGTGCGCCACGGCAGCCTACACGTTGCAGATCTACTGCGACTTCTCCGGGTATTCGGACATGGCGATCGGGGTGGCCCGGATGATCGGCTATGATCTGCCGGAGAACTTCAACATGCCGTACGCCTCGGGGAGCCTCACGGAGTTCTGGCGTCGCTGGCACATGACGTTGAGCTCCTGGCTCAGGGACTATCTCTACATTCCCCTGGGGGGCAACCGCCACGGAGCCTGGCGGACGTACCGCAACCTGGCGCTCACCATGTTGCTCGGAGGACTCTGGCACGGGGCGAGCTGGAATTTCGTCCTCTGGGGCGGCCTGCACGGCGCAGGGCTGGCCGTTCACCGACTCTACCGCGAACGGGTCGGGCGCGGATTCGCCCTCCCCTGGCCGCTCGGCTGGGCGTTGACACTCGGCTTCGTGATGGTGGCGTGGGTTCCGTTCCGGGCCGGGTCGATCAGCGACACCGCCCTCTGCCTCTCACGGATGTTCGGGCTCGCACAGGTAGGCGGGGTGACGTTCCTGCCGTTCTGGCTCCCGGTGTGCGGCGTGGTGGTCATCGCGGCCCACGCCCTGGGGGCCGGCTTGAAGACCTCCCCCGACCGGGGAGAGCCCGGCCTGATTGAACGCGGGCTGCGAAGCCTCGGGATGGCCGCGCGGCGGGATCCGATCGCAGGGGTGTGCCTCGTGTTCGATCGGCCTACGTTTGCCGGCGGGGTCGGAGCCGGGCTCTTCCTCCTGACCGGGTTCCTCCTCGCCGCCACCAACACGAACCCGTTCATTTACTTCCAATTCTAGCGGCCCGCTTCTCCGGGCCGCCCCACGGGCACGACGTCCCAGGGCTGAGCCAGCCAGGTTCACGGACGCCCGGGGTCCCGCGGCCGGACGACGCGATCACGGCTTCTTCTCGACCTCGCGCTTCGCTTCCCAATCCCGGCTCTGCTTTTCACCATCCCGCTCGATCTCGATCTTTCCCTTGATGGAATCCCCTTCCAGCTTTCCCTTGTAGGCGGCGATGAACTTGTTGCCGTTGAATTCACGGTTCACCTTGAACGACACCTCCCCATCCTTGATCTTCCCATCCTCAATGGCGGTCTCGGTGGGAGTCCCGTTTCCCCCACGCCCGGGGGAGGTCACCTTTCCGGTGAGCTTCTCCCCATCGACAGCCAGTTTCAGAGTGCTCTTCCGCTCGGGCCCGCCGTTGCGACCCGGCACCGTCCAGGTCCAGGTGCCGGCAGCATCCGACGCCTTGCCATCGGCAGCGGGCGCGGCGGAGGGGGAGAGGAGCGAAAGCCCCAAGGCAATGGCGGAAATCACAACGGGGAGAATCGTGCGTTTCGGGAGGGTCATGGGATTCAGGAGTGGAGTGTTGGTTGACCCGGCCGGAGTCACGCGATGCCGGCACCAACGACGAGGGCATCGCTGCAACAACCGGGGGTTGTGGGGAACCTAGGCCTCCCGCCCCTCCGCTGTAAAGCCGGTAAAAACAGAACCTGCAGGCGGGTCCCCGGACCCCCCTTCCCCCGGGGCCTGCCACGCCCCCCGGTCAACGAAGGATCCGTCCCCGGGTAACGTCCCCCGCAACATCGAGCAGCTGGATCTGGTTGATCGTCTTGAAATGGGCATGGTCATCAAACTGCCAGAGCACCTTTTTGTCGCGGGTCACCTCAAAGAACTGGGGCTGCTCGCCAAGATGTCCATGCCCGAGATAGTTGCAGAACACCGTGTTCCCGTTCGGCAGCCTCTGGCATCCGGCCATCAGACGGAGCGGGTTGCCCGGGAGATCCGTTTCATTCAACTCCCAGACGACCTTCTCCCGGGCGTCGAACTCGATCACCTTGTGCCCGTCGCCGCAGGTGACCAGCAGATGGTGATCCGGCAGCGGCAGCACCTCGTGCGGGTCGCCCGGCACCTTGATCGCTCGCAAGACCTTTCCCTCGCCATCCAGTTCCACGATCTTCCCCTCCCCCTTGAAACAGACGAAGTAGTGCCCGTTTGAAGCCTTTCGGGTGCCGCGAAACTGGTTGTGCGTATGAATCGCAGGATCGGTATGGAGCGCGATCTCCTTGGCAATTTTCCCATCCCGCCCGACTTCGATGATCCGGCTGGTGCCACACTCAACCACCATGACCCGACCGTTCGGCAACGGTTGGCAGGAGTGAACCTCCACCTTTTCGGGCGCCTTGTACTCCCACACCACTTTCTTGTCAGGCGTGAGCTCCAGGGCCCCCGTGGCGAAGCAGAAGAGATAGTTCCCGTTCGGCAGACGCCAGCAGTCCTGGGGGCTTCGGCAGGCGTATTCCCATTCGATCTTCCCCTCGGATGAAACCACACACACCTTGCCCCCGTTGTGGTCGCAACAAAGGAACGGATGAGCCGCAGGAAGGAGCGAGGCTGGGGCGACGAGGAGTCCCACGGCCAGCCGGAGCAGGAGGCGAACGGGTGTCATGGGCCGAGTGTGGAACAACCCGCGGGGCGTTTCACTGAAATTCGTCACGCCCCCGGGCCCATGCGTTGCCATGCCAGGCCCTCAAACGGCGGGATAGGTCCACGGCGCCCGGTAGGGACGGGAGAGAAGCTTCGCCGCATCGGGATCCCCCACAATCTGCTCGCGGGTCCCATCCCACTGAATGCTCCGGCCGACGCGCCAGGAGATCATCCCGAGGAGCGGCAGGATGTTCGAGCGATGGGCCTGCTCGATCCCGGCGACCGGAGCCCGCCGCTGGTCGATCGCCTCAAGGAAGTCATCCCACAGGAGCTTGATGTTGTGCCCATCCGGCTCCTGGAGCCGCGACTCCTCGTGCTGCCCCTTGGTGCCGTCGCCTGAGGGGTAAAACGTCCACCCGTCCCGCCATCCGATGTGAAGCACTCCCTTGGTCCCGTAGAAGTAGGCCCCGACGCGATGTTTCTCGTTCGTGTTGTCCCCAAACTGGCGGTGCTCCCAGATGCAGGTGAACTTCTCGAACTCGTAGGTCGCCACCTGGTGGTCCGGAGCATCACTCGTCTGCTCGCGCGGCGTGAGGACGGAGGCCCCGCGGATCGGCCTGCCCCCGGCGCAAAACACCCGCTTGGGAAGCTCCCCCCCGTTCCACCAAAGCACCTGGTCAAGCCAGTGAGCCCCCCAGTCGCCCAGGGTCCCGTTGGCGTAGTCGAGGAAGTTGCGCCATCCCCCGGGGTGGAGTCGCTTGTTGAACGGCCGCTTGGGGGCGGGCCCGCACCAGAGGTCCCAGTCGAGGTGGGCCGGAGGCTCCTCGTTGAGCCCCGGTTTTTCGACCCCACCGCCCCCCTGGGCAAACAGGCGCACCATGCCCACCTCCCCGACCGCCCCGGACTTCAGGAACTGCATCCCGCTGACATGATGCGGGCCGATCCGGCGGTGGAGGCCCACCTGGATCACACGACCGGTCTCGCGGGCCGCCCGAAGCATGCCGCGGCTCTCGTTGACGGTGTGTCCCGTGGGTTTCTCGACGAAGACATGGGCCCCGGCCCGGACCGCATCGATCGTGTTGAGGGCGTGCCAGTGGTCCGGGGTGGCGATGATCACGATGTCGGGCTGCTCCGTGGCCAGGAGGTCACGGTAGTCCCGATACCGCTTGGGGGTCGCCCCGCTCAGGTCGTTCACCTGATCCGCAGCCACCTCAAGGGCGTGCCCGTCAACATCGGAGAGAGCCACCACCTTGCAGCGCCCCGAGGCCATCGCCTCCTTCAGGATGTTCTTCCCCCACCATCCGGAGCCGATGAGCGCCGTCCGGTAGGTGCGGGAGGCGTCTGCCCGAAGGACGTACGGGGCGGCAAGCGCGGAAACCCCCGTCAGGGCGGAGGCCTTCAGGAAACGGCGGCGGTTCATTGCAGAGTTGTATCGAGGGTTCCCCGGGAGGCCCACAAGAAAGTCGCCTGCCCCTCCCCGCGACGGGCGGCCGCTACTTCTTCCGGACGTCCACCACGGCCAGGTCGCCGCGCGAGTTCCTGCAGTAGATCAGCCCGTTGGCCAGCACCGGGGCGGTCCAGCACTTCCCCCCGAGCACCTGGGCCCGCGACACCGGGCGAAACCCGGCAGGTGTGGCCGGGGCGACGATCAGCTCCCCGCTGCCGCTCAGCGCAAGGAGCTTCCCCCCCGCAACGATCACCCCCCCGGAGCCGAAGTTCGCCTGCGACCATTTTTCCGCGCCGGTCGCCAACTCCACGCACTTCAGGGAGGCCTGCCCCGTCGTGTCGCCATCCGCCCCATACAGGTGCCCTTCGACGAGAACCGCGGGGTTGAGCTGCGTCCGGAGCACCTTGCTTTTCCAGATCACCTCGGGCGTTCCCGAGGCGACATTCAGCAGGGCCGCCCCCTTGCCATAGCCGGTCGAGAGGAACACCTGATCGCCGCTCACGATCGGATCGGCGGCGTTCACCCCGTACTCCGTCACCCAGCGGAACCGCCACGCCTCCTGCCCGGTCTTGATGTTCACGGCCAGGTAGCTCTCGCTGTTTCCCAGGATCGCCACCCACTCGTTGCCCCGTTTGACCGGGAGCGGCGTGGAATACCCGGCATCCTTCGGAGCGGAGCTCCAGACCCGCTTGCCAGACTCCTTCTCCAATGCCAGGCCGGCCTCCCCGACGTTCAGCAGGAGGAGGTTCTCGTGAACGAGGGGCGCCCCGGTGAAGCCCCAGGTCGGAACCGGAGCCTGGGCGAGGTCGGTCAGCTGGAGCTTCCAGAGAATCCCGCCGTCCGCGGCACGAAAGCAGAACAAGTCCCCCCACCGCCCAAGCCAGTACACCCGATCCCCATCGACGGTCGGGCTCCCGGTGGTCCCGCCCTCGAAATACTTGTCCCCCAACTCCGAGGGATAGCTCTGCTTCCAGACCGTCTTGCCGGTCACCGCATCAAAGCACTGGACGGTGTCCCGTCCCGCATCATGCCCCGCCGTGAAGGCACGTCCCTTGGCCACCACCACCGACGAAAACCCGAGCCCCACCTTGGCCCGCCACACAACGGGGGGGCCGTCGGCGGGCCACTCCGCGCTCCATGCGCTTTCGCCCGTGACGCCGTTCCGGCTCGGGCCGCGATACTGGGGCCAGTCGTCAGCCCGCAGGTCACACGCCTCACAGACGACGAGGAGCGCGAGGACCTGGGTTGTGAGTCGGCGTCGGTTCCGGAAAGTCAGGCAAAGTCCCGCGTTCATGAGGAGTAACCGTAGGATGCCCCGACCCTGGAAGGCGAGGAATTCCATCGCCCGCAGAGTCGCCCCCCCCGGGTTGACCCCATGCCCCCATCGGATAATACTCCCCCGCATGACCACCCCACAGGACCCCCACCAGGCCAAGGCGGACGAATTCCTTTCCCATTCACCCTTGAAGGCGTTCATCGGGGGGGAGTGGGTTTCCTCGCTCGATGGAAAAACCTTCACGACGCGGGATCCCGGAACCGGCATCCCGATCGCCGACGTCCCGGCTATGGGAGCCAAGGATGTTGATCGCGCTGTGCAGGCCGCAACGCGCGCCTTCCGGACTTCGGGCTGGGCGGAGATGTCGGCACACGAGCGGGGTGCCCTGCTTCATCGACTGGCGGATGAAGTGGAACGGGAGAAGCCCGTGCTGGCCCGGATCGAAGCCCGGGACGCCGGCAAAATCCTCGCCCAGGCAGAAGGGGACGTACAGAACTTCGTCGACACGCTCCGCTACTTCATCGAGATCTCCCTACACGTGCAACGGCGCACCCCGCTGGCGGTGCGAGGCCACGAGGCCACCACGGTGCGGCTCCCCTGGGGGCCGTGCGGGTTCATCATCCCGTGGAACTTCCCGTTCCTGCTCGTCGGCTGGAACATCTCCCCCGCCCTTGCGGCCGGAAACACGGTTGTGATCAAGCCGGCGGAGGACACCCCCCTTTCCACCCTCTACCTCGGGGTGCTCGCGAAAAAGGCCGGGATCCCGGATGGGGTGATCAACGTGGTGACCGGCTACGGGGAGTCGGCCGGGGCGGCGCTCGCCTCACACCCCGGGCTGAAGCGGATGTCCTTCACCGGATCGCCCGAGGTCGGACGGCTCGTGGCGGAGTCGTGCGCCCGCAATCTCACCCCGGTGAAACTGGAGCTCGGGGGGAAGGGGGCGGCGGTGATTTTTGACGACGTCGATGTGAACGCCACCGCAGCCCGCCTCGTCGGGGCGATCACCTTCCACACCGGCCAGGTTTGCTGTGACGCGACCCGTTGGCTCGTCCACCGAAAGATCTACGACCGGTTCGTCAGCGAGTGCGTCGGCCGCCTCAAATCCGTGGCCGTCGGCTATCAGCTCGACCCCGCCTCGCAGATGGGACCGGTCGTGAGTGCCAAGCAGCGGGAGCGGGTGCTTCGCTACCTCGAGGCGGGCCGGGCCCAGGGGGCGGAGCTGCTGCTGGAGGGAGGGGCGGCGACGGTCGCGGGCCGCGACGGATTCTACGTGAAGCCGGCGTTGATGGCCGGCTCCCTCAGCAACATCGCGGCCCGGGAGGAGATCTTCGGCCCGGTGGCCTACCTCGCCCCGTTCGACAGCGAGTCGCAGGCCCTTGAGATGGCAAACGACACGGACTATGGCCTGGCCAACAGCGTCTGGTCTGCCGACCTGGATCGGGCTCGCCGGGTGGCCGAGCGGATGGTCGCCGGGAATAGCTGGATCAACGCCCACAACGTCTTTCCGCACGGGGTGCCGTACGCCGGGATCAACAAGAGCGGCATGGGGGGTGGCGTCCTGTCGCATGAAACATTCCTCGACTACACCCGCGGGCTCTCAATCGTCCGCCCTCTCTGAGGGGCGCATCCCCCCGGCCTCGAATGACGTAGCAGCTCCCGCGGGAGGGCCTCGCAAGCCGCTCGCCCCCATCCCTCGACCGTGGACGGACGATGCACGGCCACCCGGTTCGCCGGGGCCGGAAAAACTGTGCGTACCCACAGGGGACGGGGAAGGAACCACAGTATGGGGGGAGGCTCACGATCCCCGCTACGGGAGGGACGGGCAAGGTGCTTGGTCGGTTTGACTTTTGTCCCTCACTCGTGGAGAGTAAATGCCGGTTTTGTCGTACCGTCCAAGAACCAATCGCCCCCTCTCCCCCGCCCCGGAGTGCAGGGTGAGAAACCGCTCGTCCCTTGCCCCCGGGACGCGCCAAGGCCCGTCTCTCGTGCCGCAACGGGATGTCAGATCGTGGCCCCTTGGTCCAGGAGGGTTGGTCTTTCTGCTCTCCCTCCTGCTCTGGTTGGTGGCCGGCCGCGTGGCAGCGAGTTCCACTTCCAACCAGACGATCGCGAACTACACCGGGTTGCTCCTCACGACAGGGGGGACACCGGACCCCCTCGCCGCGCAGGCGGACTACCAAATCACCAACCCCACGGCCGGACTCGTCACGGGAACATTCCGGTTGGGCCTCCGCCTTGTGGATGAAAACGGCTCAACGGTCGGAGCCGAAGTCTTCACGACACCCGCCACCCTGAATCTGCTACCCCACGCGGTGATTCGTGGAAGCGCCACGCTGAATATTTCGCTCCCGGCGGGAAGGATCCAGGACGGGGCCCCGTACACGATCGCCTCCCGGCTCTACTCCTTCGGGGGCAACCCGAAAGTATGGACCCCCCTGACGCCCGACAGCCAGGGATCCCCGTACCGCTTCACCCTCGCGGACCGGGCGGCAGGTCCGGCGATGACCAGCGTGGCAAACCTGGTCAGCGTCGAGCGAAACTACGCCCTGGCCACGGCCCCGGCGCTGGCCTCGTTCCCCGTGCGGGTGCAGGGAACCATCGCCCGGTGGGATCTGTCGCTACCCCCGGGAACCGTCGACCCGTTCACACTCTTTCTCACGCTCCACCTCACCGGGGCGGCCGCGGGCGATGTCACCCTGTCGGCGTCCCGGTTTCCCCTCCCGGCAACCCTGGGGGCTGGAACTCCGGGCGGGGCCCCCTCGGCTACCCCCTTCGACCAGACCCTCGATCTGATTCCGGCCCTCCCGATCGATCCCGGCGACACGTATGCCGTGACCGTGGATGTCTCGATGGCGGGTCCAGACGGGGTGGAACTCCCCGGCAACTCCATCCTGGCAAGCTCCCAGCGCCTCCTCTATTTCAAGGGCCGGCTGGTCTTCGGCGGGATCGAGGCGACCGTCAACGACCTCTCCAACGTCCCGGTCCCCCTGGGAACCGATCCCGCGGGGGGAGAGCACACCTCGATGGGGATTCCGCCAGGAGGGGCGGTCCTGAGTTCCGCACCGGCGTACACCTTCGGCACCGCCAAGGATCTGGCCGTGCTCCTGGGAACGGATGGCACCGCCACCACAAGCGACTCCGTGGATGTGCTCGCACCGGCGGCTCCGGACATCGGGACGATCGCCGGGATCCGGTTTCTCCGTGAACAGATCACCCTCGACGGGGCCGGGTTCCACGCCCGGGGACGGGTCTTCTTCCCGGCCGGGTTCGGGGTGGGCACGGGGCCGAATGTCCGGCGCCTGATGGCGGACTACCCGACCGGCACGATGGACCTGGATCCCTCCTTCAACCCGGTGGGGGTGGTGCAACTCTCCCCGGCCAGCATCGATCGGACCTATTTCTACGGTGTCCACGAGCAGCTTCCCGAGATGTTCCAGTCGGATGGCATCGCATGGGACGTGGCGTCCGGGACCCTCACGCTCTCGCGCCTCGACACCCTGCATGTCCGCCGTGATTTCCTCGCAACGCTGGCCGGGCTCCCGCTGGTACCGGAGAATTTTGGAACCCTCGACCGCCCCTCCAACGATGGGTACCTCCTTGCCCCCGACCCCGGGACCCCCTACCCCGTGGTGGTCCGGGCCGACGACTTGGGACGGGCGGTGCTCGCCAACGCCCGGCTGGATCTTCCCCCCTCCTCCTTCACCCCTCACTTCCCCATCGGGTTGACCGTGGGCTGGGGGAGCCAGGGCGCGTTGGTGATCCAGGACGGCGCCATCGACCCGGCGCAGAGCTCGTTGCCCGGGGCAGCCGATGTTTCGCTGAACGTGTTCCCGGGGGCCCCCGCCCAAACCCTGGCCGGGGGCATCGACACCTACCAGTTCAGCCCGGCGGAGGCCACCTGGGGATTCACCCCGGATGGCGGCCTGCGGGCGGAAGGGGCGGCCACCATGCCGGCGCTCCGCTGGGGAACCCGCGACGGGGTGACGTTTGCCCAGACGACCGATCCCTTTTTGGCGGCCGACGCCCAGATCCCGGGCCCGCTGCTTCGCGGGAGCGTCTTCGCATCCACAGAGGATGTTCGCCCGGGGATCCTTCTCCTCTCCGGCCACGGCAGGCCGGGTGATCCGGGCTACCTCGAGCGTCCGCAAGACGCGGCCTACGCGCTGGGTCTGGCCGACTACCCCGGGATCAATCTCCGGGTGGATGCCGACGGGGCGATCAACGCCCGCAGCCTCGTGGGGGACGCCCTGCTTGGGCCTTATCCCCTGCGCGCCACCTCGAAGTATTACCTCCGGCTCGCGGGGGTGAGCGGGGTGCATGCCGCGGTCTCCTCGGCGATCGCCGCCATGGCGGGCGCCCTCCAGGTCTACGGGTTCCCGATGACGCTCACCGACTACCAGATCGCCCAGCTCGACAACACCCTGACCGACTCCCGGATCCGAGGCACTGTCACCGTCCCCGGGGTGTTCGGCACCCAGGGGTTCACGCAACCCTTCGACAAGCTCTGGTTCGACAACGCCGGTCAACTCACCCATCTTGGCCTGCCGTCGCTCATCAACCTCGAGCATCCCCTCTCGTACTGGCACGCGCAGTTCCATCCCCTTAGCGCCGAGTTTCTCACCCACCCAACGAATCCCTCACGCCATGCCCTGGTGTTCGGAGCGGAGGTGCACCTCCCGGCGATTGTCCGCGAGCCGGTGCGGGGGGGCCTCGGGTTCTACAGCGACGGGCGAATGGTGGCCGGCGGGGACGGGTTCCCCGGGGTCAACTCCCGGCTCAAGCCCCCGAAGCAGATCAGCCTTCACGGCACCCGTTCCGCAATCGATCCGACCCATCCCGGGTTCACCCTCCACCCCGTCTCCGACCTGTACTTCAACAACCCGGACGAGGCGGCGGCCGGGGACCCGGGGTTCGTCTCCGTGGCCGGCACCGTGAAAGTCCCCTTTTTCCAGGACCTGCAGGTTCAGCTGATCGCCCGCGCCAACGGCGGGCAGACCGCCGTCCGGGCGGGCTGGCCCGCAGGCAACCCGGGGTTTTTCACCGATGCCCGGTTTGACGCCAACAATCGCGGCTACCCCGCAGGGATGAGCCTCGCAGACTACGAGAACGATGCGGAGCCGGATGCCCTCAAGGGCTACTTCAACCCGGACGAGGCCGATCACCGGGGCAGGAACCCGTTCAATGTCGCCGCGCGGCAAAGCTGGCTCGGCGTCGTGAACTTCGAGCTTCCCGTGCGGTGGGATCCGATCCGCCGGCGTTTCCTCTCCTCGATCCCGGAACAGAGGAATTTCCTCGTCCTCAACTCCCAGCGGGTGGTGCAGCAGCTGACCCCCTCGGGGGCGGACATCCGGTTTGGCATCCAGTTCAACCAGCTCCCCCGCCTGAACCTCGCGGCCCTGGTGGTCGATGAAGGCGAGCTCAGCGGCGAATTGCTCAAATTCATCCCCAACGGGGAGAAGCTCGCGGCCAGCGTCCGGGCGTTCGACAAGCTTCTCAACAACCAGAGCGACGAGCTGGTGGCGCAGGGGCTGGATCTCGCGATCGATGCCTTCCTGGACGACCTCCTCAAGCCGGGCGGCCCCCTCGCGGGCGCGGTCTCGAAGGCGGACGCGCTGGACGCGCTCGGCGTCAACAACCTCTCGGCGAACTTCACCCTGCGGACCGGCGAGCTTCAGGCCAGGCTCAAGACCATCCTCGGCACGGCGACCGAGGCCAACTCGATCATGGGGGAACTCCAGCAGGCCCTCAATGACGTCGGCGGGGGGCTCGAGGTCGCCGACGAGCTCCTTCAAAAGGACAAGGATGGGAAACGGGGGGTCTTCATCGGCAAGGCGATCGACCTCGCCACCAGCGTCGGCCTCCCGGCGCAGGATCTCGCCCCGGTGGCGAGCTCCCTCGACAGCCTGATCAACGGGGATCTCGCCACCACGTTGGACGAGGTCCAGACCCTGCTCGACCAGGTGCACGGGTTCGTCTCCCCGGCCGACTCCATTCTCAAGGAGGTCCAGTCCGTGGTGGATCCCGCCCTCGCCGCGGCAAACTCCATCGGCAGCCTCCCCGACCAGGTCCTGGCCGCGATGCGCGACCATGTGGCGGGGCTGAACGATCCGACCGGGCGGCTCATGGCCGAGATGGACCCTGGGGTGTTCCGGGCGGAGCTCAAGCGCGTCGCCCACGGCATCCTCATGCAATCCCAGTTCATCACCGAGCTCCAGGAGGCGCTGCGGGAGGCGATCGAGCCGGTTCATGAGGACTACGGCGCGGCGTTCGACCAGATCTTCGGGGCCCTCAACAACGTGGTCCGCACCGCCCTCCAGGAGCTGAGCGACCAGGTGGTGGACCACCTCAACGACGACGTCGGGAAGGTGAACCGGGCGATCGGGGGCTTCAGCGAAACCCTCCAGATGACCAAGGTGGAGGGAAGCGCCCGGATCATCGGTGACGTCCTCGATTCCGCCCACATCAACGGAAGCCTCGGGTTGAATGTCCCGGATCCCATCACCCTGGCCGGCTCGGTCGATTTCAAGCGGATCCACACCGACCAGCCCACCCCGAAGTGCGCGGTCGGGGCCGCCGACGGACGGATGCAGATCACGGTGAAAGCCACCGGCAGTGCCAACATCGCAGGCGGCCCTTCGGGGCATGCCTCGGCGGAAGGCCAGTACACCATGACCTCCGACGGATCCCCCCTGGCGGTCACCGGAAAGCTTTCCGTGGAGTCGGACCTGCACTTCGACATCGTGAATCTCAAGCGGGCGGAGCTCGATTTCGCGTTCGGCAAATACGACAACTACCTCCGGGCGGAGGGGGCGGGCAGCATCCTCCTGTTCGATGTCCAGACACGCTGCTTCCTGGGCCGGACCTGCGACCTCGAGGTGCTCCGGGCCGTCGACCCGCTGATCCTGGATGTCTTCACAAAACTCGGCATCACGAAGCCCGATCCGGCCCTCTTCCAGACCGTGACCGGGTATTACTTCCGCGGGGACGGCGACGTGGTCCTGAACCGGATCCTGGGGATCCCGGACTCGGTCGTGACCCTCAAGGCCAAGGGGGGCCAGGGAAGTTTCGCCTTCTGCAACGACGACCTGAGCAAGGTGATTCCCGGGATGCATTGGAGGCTTGGGCTCACGGTCGGGCTCGGCCCGGTCACGGCCGACGCCACGCTGGAGGCTCTGGGGGGCCTGGATCCGATGGAGCTTCTCAAGAAGACGAGTGTGGCCGACATCACGGCAAGCCTCTTTCTCAACCCCGGGCTGATCCACGGGGTGGTGGCAGGGAACTTCTCCCCGAGCTTTGGCGTCGGTCCCGCCTCCTATAGCCGGGACTTCCACTTCACCGCGCTTGGACGCTACACCCCCCCGCCGCTGGCGCCGCCCCCGGGGATCTTTTTCGTCAACCAGCTCGACTTTTGACGATGAACCGCCTGCACCATTTCCTTTTCGCCCTGCTGCTGAGCCTCGGGATCCTCGTTCCCGCGGGCGCGGCGGTTTCCGGCGAGGCACTCCCGCCCGTGATCACCACGACGGGCACCGGCATCCTCGGACAGGGAGGCCGCCCGTGGGCGTTCCTGGCACTCGGGGAGAACACCCCCGGGTTGATCTCGGGCCGTCGGCTCGCCGTCTATTCCAAGCCGGGGGGAGCAGAGGCCCCGGGAACCTTCACCGCGCGGGGCCCGGCAGGCGTGGCCACCGTGGATCCGGCCGCCATCGCCATCCTCCTCGCCCGCTCCCAGAACCTGGGGGAAAACCTCGGTGCCCTGGAGGCCCAGCTCGTCGCCCTGCATCGGGCGCTGCTGAATTCCCCGGCTGGGAGTCCCCCGGGATCCGTGGAGCCCCCGGCAATGACGCTGCCGGTGCGGATTTCCGCCCTGATGTCCCGGGCGGCGGGTGACACGGGGCTCGCCCGCCTCCTCGATCTCTATGCTCTTTCTCACCCGGGCCTCAGGCTGGTTCGGGGAACGGCCTGGGCCGGCCCGGTCGATCAGCCGGCCGGATCGGATGTCACGTTCGAGATCCGGGAGCAGTCCGGCACGGGTGCCGACCTCACCGTGGTCGGAAGGGTGACCCTCCAGGCAGGGGTCGGCCAACCGCTCCCAGCCCCGGGCCCCGTGGTGCAGGTCCCAGACGCGACCTCGGCCGGGGACTTGATCATCCGTCTTCGATGGGGCACCCCGGATCTCCTCCGGGCGACGGGCTCCCGCCACCACGGGGACGTGGCCTGGCGGGTGGAGCGGGGCATGGCGGAAGCCCGTCTTTTCCAGGCAACGCCTCCCACAGCGGCCCAGCTGGACGGGCTCGCGGTCTCCAACCCGGGACAGGTCTCACGGCTCGCAGGGCCCATCTTCGCCGGAAAGCTCTTCACCCCCGCGGAGGCCCCCGACCTCGTGGCGGATCCCGCCACCTTCTACGCCTTGGATGACAACCAGCGCGGGGCTCCAGGGGGGGCTCCCGCCGCCGAAGGGGCCCAGTATTACTACTTCGTTGCAGCCGCTGACCCCCTTGGCCGCCCTGGGCAGGTCAGCCCGGGACTCCTCGCCACATTCTGCCGCCGGCTTCCCCCGGAAGTTCCCCACCGGCTCCGGGTCGCCGATCGCTGGTCCGCCGCGGAGGGCCCTCGATGGGATGTCAGCTGGGAGACGATCCTGCCCGGGGTCGGCACGCCTGTGACGCGATACGAGCTCTTTCGCGGCAACGACCTCAAAGCCCATGCGGCGGCCCAGCAGGGGAAGCTCGACCTGGATGCCCCGGTGATCCTTCCAGCCGAGCCCGACGCGATCCAGAGGATCGCGACCCTGGACGACCCGGGAGCCACCACCCCCACCCTGCTCCAGTTCTCCGCGCCCGTGGCAGGGAACCCCGGCAGCTCGTGGTGGTTTGCCGTCCGGGCCGTGCACCAGGGTCCGCCGGGGTGCCCCTCGACAGCCTCCCCGCTCAGCCCGCCGACCTTTGGACGAACCGCCAACCGCAAGGCCCCCCTGGCACCCGACCCCGAGGACATCGCCCCACCCGGCGTGGAATGCCTCCTGGTCGGATGCGTCCGGGATCAGATCGCGGCAGACGAGGTGTCGCCCGATCCGCTGGATCTCTCGGAGGCCCGCTTCATCGCCCGGGCAACCCGCCATGCGGGGATCGATGCCTGCCGGTTCCGGGTGCTCGACGTGACCGATGGCACCACACTGGTTCCGGAGAGCGAGGTGGTGTTCGCAGAGGGGGAGGATTCCGTCTCGATCACCTGGGGGGCGCCGCTCAGCTCGATCGGGCATCAGTTCGATGTGCAATGCGCGGCGGTGGCCCTGGGGTCGATCCTCTCATCGTGGGCCCACTCCGCATCGACGGGGATTCTCCCGGACGGGGACCATCGCATGGCCCACCATTTCCTAGCGGGGGCCATCGCGAAGAGCGAACTCGCGGAGGCACCCGCCGGGGATCCTCTCTGGTCCGCCCTGCCGTTCATGGCCGCGAACCCCTGGCCGACCGACCTCCATCTGGCGGCCTCACCGTACTCGGGGAGGATTTTCCATCCCAAGCTCTGCCTGGCCCTGGCCCCCGGGGCGGAGCAGTACCGGGTCTACCGGCGGGTTGATTCCGGCCCCCTCAGCCTCGTCCTGCAGGGGATCCAAAAATATGTCGCCCCGGGCTGTGCCCTGACGGTGGAGGATCCCGCGCCGCCGGTTTCTAACGGTCCTGTGGAGTACTTCCTGCAGCTCCTGGATGAGAACGGGCACGCCAGCGCCATGCGGCGTCTCGCGATGCTTCGGTTCACCGGGGTCCCGCCCCCCGCGCCGGTTCTCATCACCCCCGAGAGCAGCGACTTTGGGGGCTCGGCCGATGCCCCAACAGTGAACCTCTCCTGGGTCTGCCCGCCGGAGCATGTCGAGCGGTTTGAGGTGCTGGTCCTCACCGACAAGGCGTCCAATGACCCCGAGCCGGCGGCCGGGTCGGCCCCCGGGTCAGCGAAGCTTCTCACCCCCAAGGCCGGCGGCGTGGCGAGCTCCTTCAAGCTGCGGACGCGGACCGATTCCGTGCTCCTGAAGGAGTTTCGGGTGCAGCCCGGTTTCCTCACCGGCCGGGTCGGGGGGGACCTTGGCCCCGGCCCCCGGTTCACCGTGCCGATGAAGCTCAACGCCTCGCTGAAGTACACGGTCTGGGTCCGTGCCCTCGGCCCGAACAATGAGCAGAGCGGGCCAAGCCGTACGATCGAGTTCCAATGGCAGGCCCCGCTCCCGCCACTCGACGACATCCCCTGGCCGGCGCGCCCCTTGCCCCCCGTGGCGGCGTGGAATCCCGGGATCCAACCTGTCGACTTTGCCTCCATCCCCGCGGCCCGCCTGCTCTGGTCCACGGAGTTTTTAAACAACGCCGTGGGAGGCGGGACTGTGTACCACTACTCGGTCGATATGAACGCGACGCCCGTCGGGATACGCATCGGGGCCATTCCGATGCTGAACCTCCAGGGCAAGGTGGGGTTCGCCACCAGCGTCCCGGCGGGTCCGCTGCTCCAAACCCCTCAAGGCTCCCCGGCCTGGGGCAAGGGAAACCCGAACCAGCAGGTGTACCCTCGCGAGGGGGCTCCGTCCGAGACGCTGCTGCCGGCGGTGCTGTACCGGCAGCAGGTTGCCAACGACAACTTTCCAAACGTCAGCGGGGATGTGATCCAGTGCTCCCCGCTGATCCGCGGAATCGCCTGGGAATCGGCCACCATCAACGCAAGAGGCGATCTCTCGAAGCTGACCGATCCCTTCTTCGCCTGGGTGGGCCCGGACCCACGGCTGGCCCCGACCCTTGAGCTCTATCTGCTCGACACCCAGCCCGTGGTCACGGGGGCCCGGTATCGATACTGGCTCATGCGGTTCAGCCTGCTCGGCGAGCCGATCCAGACCGTCCCGTGCGGCGAAGTCACCATCCAACCGGCGCCATGAAACGCCTGCTCACGATCCTGGTCCTGACAGAACTCCTGGGGGTTGCCCCCCGGGCCGGGGCCGTCGCGTTCACGTACGAGTCGGAGGCGGAGCTCACCGCCCCGCTCGATGCGGACGGGGATGGCCGGACCGACCTGTTGCTGCTGGACCGCGCGTCGGGGGTGCGACAGCTCGGGATCCAGCAGCCCAATGGCACGCTGGCCTGGCGGGACCCCTCCAGCACCGGCCTTGACCGGATCGCCTGGATGAGCGTCGGCCAGTTCACCTCGGGAAGCCCGGCCGGAGGATTTGCTGTCGCCGCTCCCGACTGGAACGAGGCGCTCCTCTTCCCCCAGGTCGATCTCCCGTCACTTAGACTTCCGACCGTGGGCATCGGCCCCAACCTAGTCACCGCGCTTCCCTTCACCGGGGGGCCGGTGGAGGATCTCGCAATTGGTACCGCCTGGGAAGATCCCCCCACCCCCGGACGGCTCGCCGGCGTGGCCCTGGGGGGGGGCGGGGCCAGTCTCCTCTCCGGTCCGACACCCGAGGGGGTCGGACTGGTTCAGGGGAACGCCCTGCGATTTGGCGCGACGGGCGCGTGGGTTCTCGGTGCCATGGCTCCCCAGGCGGATGGAACCGCGGACTTCGTCACCCGCGTCCCCTCCCCGGCCGGCGACTGGAGCCAGGGTCCCATTCAAGCCGGGCTTCCGGGCACCACCCGATGGGCGTGGGGGGAGTTTTCTGCAGCCGCCCTCCCGCGGATCCTCCTCCACACGCCGGGGGCCCAGTCGGTTTCGGTCCTCGGGGTTGCAGAGCCGACGCCGGGGAGCTTCGTGTTCCTGCCCGCGCTGAGCTTCAGCCTCGGACAGGGAATCGAAAGGATCCAGGTAATCCCCGCGACGGGGGGAGACCTGCTGCTCGCGATCTTCCAAGGCGGAGTCTCGGCCGCATCGTACGATTTCGACGGGACGCATCCTCCCGTGATTCGCCAGACCTTCACCCCGCCGGCCGGCCTTGCCTTCTCAGGAGCGACCCCCTTTGGCTCCGGGAACATGGTCCTCCTGGGAGGCAGCTCCGGAGGTGCGGGGCGTTCCACCGCGTGGCAGCGATGGAACCGCAACGGGGCCCACCATTCCCTGGCTTCCGCCGGCACCCTCCCGCCCATTCCGGCGAACGCGGCGCGGCCCGACGTGCTGCTCTTCGGAGGAGACCCGAAGCTCCAGGAAGGAGCCCCGTTGCTGGGATCCCTCCGCGCGGGGGATTGGAGCCTGGCCGCCCAGTTTGTCGGCCCCTCTCTCCAGGTGACGCGCGCCTCGTGGCAGGGATCCGCCACAGGCCTCGGGCCCTCATCCACCGGGCTGCTTCCCAATCCCCTTCCCTCGCCCGACGGCCTCTTTCCGGAGGTCAACCAGCAGGGGCCCGACTCGAGCATTGCCTTCCTCGCCCCGCCGCTCTCCCCACCGGTCCAAGGCTTGGTGTTCTCCCCCCCGGCCGGCACGTACCATCTCCCCTCCGCGACGCCGCTCCTCGTGCGGGTGACCAGCGGGATGCCCGGCACGGTGTACGTCCGAACGAGTCTCTCTGATCCCTGGTCCCCGACCGATGGCGTCACCCCAATCGAGCTCACCGCCTCCACAACGCTCTATGCGTTCCTGCAGCAGGAACCGCCCGGACCGGTGGGGTCGGCGCGATACCTGATCGTCAACGCTCCCGAAATCCAGCCGCCCCCCTCCACGGACGCCAACCTGAACGGGCTTCCGGACGATTGGGAGCGGGCGTTCGGGCTCTCCGACCCGAACGGCGACGCCGATGGGGATGGGGCCTCCAACCTGGAGGAATATCGCGCAGGAACCGATCCGCTTGATCCTGCCTCCAAGCCTTCCAGCACGATCAGCGATGTTCACCTCCTGGCCCGCCTCCCGGAGGCGGACGCGCCCGCCGGGACGCTCTGCACGATCGCCTGGCCGGCGACGGTTCCCGGCGCGGTCCTCGAATCCACCCCGGACCTGACCCCGCCGGTGGCCTGGAGCACCGTCGGAGGGCCATTCGCCACCGTGGGAGCCGAGCGCGTGTACCACCAACCCGCGGCGACGGCCTCGGCAGAGCGGTTCTTCCGGCTGCGCTACCAGCCGTAGGGCAACGGGGAGAGGCCGCCCCCCCCGGTCACGCAGGCAAGACCCCTCGGTTCACCACATGGCGATCATCTGACGCGGCGTCAAAAGCCACTCCAGCGTCGCACATCGCCCGGGCTCAAGTCGCGGAAGGGTCAACTTGCAGAGCCCCGCCCGCTTGAGGGTGAACTGCAGGCCTGTCCCCCCCGTGAGGAGGGTCGACACCAACCGCTGCAGGTGAAGATCGTGCCCGACCAGGAGAACTCCCCCCAGTGGTCCCCGGATCTGAAACAGTTGCTGGAGGAGGCGGGCCGGATCACCGTCAGGGGTCAGATGTTCCGAGAGGCGGATCCGGTCCATGATCCCAAGGGTCTTCGCGACCAACTCCGCCGTCTCGCGCGCCCGGACGTATGGGCTGGAGAGGATTAAATCAACCGACGGCCCCATCGCCCGGAACGCCCTCGCCACACCCTTCAGCTTCCGGCGGCCCTCCTGGGTCAACTCGCGCTCCCGGTCCGGTACCCCGCGGCGGGTCCGCTCTGCAGGAGCGGCGATGGCATGCCTGAGGATATAGAGGTCCGTCATGGGTGTGTTTCCAAGGGAGGGGCAGCCGCCCTCCTCCGGTCCGATGGCCGGCCAAAGCCCGCCTGCGCCGGGGTCAAGCCGCCCCCTCCGCGTCGTCACCACCGGACGCCGGGGAATCGCCCTGCAAACGGGATCGGTGGATCGGAAAAGGGCCCGGGTCAGCAGGAGTTTTCACGGTAAGTGAGACCGAGCGGGCGGGGGTGCCGGCCACCGGATGGGAGGGGATGGGCCTGACGCCTCGCGCCGGGGCCGAGGTGCTCAGCGCCGGCTTGCGCCGGGCGGTCTTCTGAGGCGCGGCCGTGGCTCGCGACTCCGCAGCCTTGGCAACCTTCCGAGTGATCCTGGCCAGATCGGCATTCGCACTCTTGGCGGCCTCCTGGGCTTCCACCATGGCCTGCTTGGCCCGTTTGGATGCCTTGCGCGTGGCACGCGCCGCTGCACGAGCCTGCTTCAACTTCTTCTTGGCAGCCCGGGCGGCAGTCCTGGCGACGGCGAGCTTCACCTCGCCTGCCTTCAGCGCCTGATCGGCAGCCTGGGCGGTGGAACGGGCCTTCTGGAGCGATTGGCGAAGCTTTGATGGGCTCATACGATGAGGTAAACATCCACCCGCGGACCCCGCAGGTGTCACAGCCCATTCTGGTAACCCCTACCACCGGGGCAAGGAGGTTTGTGTTACGTTTTCGGACAAATATCCTCTCCCCACCTCCCCTAATTTCGAATAGCGTTTCCCCTGATCCAGTCGACTCTCGGACGCCCCGTGTGATCCGCCAACGCACCCATCCGCCCCCCGGTTTGAGGACGGCCCTCCAGGCCCTCCTGGTGCTGATTCTATGTCTGCCCCCCGCGTGCGGCGCCGGGGCGCGCCTGACCCTCTTCCCGGAGCGGGTCGAGCTGAAGCGGGGGGAGCACCAACACGGGCTCCGCGCCACGCTCACCGACGCGGCTGGAGCCCCCTCCGATGTCACGAGCGACTGCACCTACACGAGCCGCAGTCCGGAGGTTGCCACGGTCGACACCCAAGGGATGGTTCATGCCAAGGGGGATGGGGCGACGGAGATCCTCGTCACCTTCCAGGGCCAGACCACCCGGATCCCCGTCACCATCCAGGAAAGTGTCGTTCGGCGGACCCCATCCTTTCTCCAGGACGTTGAACCGGTGTTGACCAAATCCGGGTGCAACCAGGGGGGGTGCCACGGAAAACTGGCGGGGCAGAATGGATTCAAGCTCTCGCTTCGGGGATTCGCCCCGGACTGGGACCATGACTGGCTCACCCGGGACATCGGGGCACGGCGCATCAACCTCGCCTTCCCGGACGAGAGCCTGATCCTCCAGAAGGCGGCCGGCCGGCTCCCCCATGAGGGCGGAGCCCGGTTTCGCGAGGACTCCCCCTCCTACGCCCTGCTTCGCGACTGGCTGGCAGCCCGCGCCCCGGGACCTGCGACAAACGACCCCTCCCCTGTCGCGGTGACGGTGTTTCCCTCCGCACGGTCGATGCGCCCCGGGGAAACCCAGCGGCTTCTGGTCCAGGTCCGCTACTCCGATGGCAGGACCCGGGATGTCACCTGGCTGGCCCAGTTCTTTTCCAACGACGAATCAACCCTCAAGGTGACCCCCGACGGGCTGGTCAAAGGCCTGCGATCCGGCGAAGGCTCCGTGCGGGTTCACTTCCAGGGGTTCGTCGAGGTGGCTCGGTTCACCATCCCGTATCCCGGAGCTCCCGGGACGGGCCGCGATCCCGAGTCCATGGGACCTCTGGACGCGCCCATTTTCTCCAAGCTCCGGGCGCTTCACATCCGACCCTCCCCCCTGTGTGATGACGCGACGTTCATCCGGCGGGCGTTTCTCGACACAATCGGGCAGCTTCCCTCCACGGGCGAGACGGAAGCGTTCGTCGCCGACAAGCGCGCGGAGAAGCGGGCCCTGCTGGCCGATGCCCTGCTGGGCCGTGCCGAGTGGTCGGAGTACTGGGCGCTGAAGCTCGCCGATCTGCTTCAGAACCGGCGCGAACGGGATCACGACGTCCGGGGCACCGATGGAGTCCGGGCCTTTCACGCCTGGCTCCGGACCCAGCTGGCCGAGGGACGCGGCTGGCATCACATCGCGTCGGATATCCTCCTCTCCAGGGGCAACGTCACCAACAGCCCCGGGGTCGGCTACTATGTCACCCTGGTCGGGGAGTACGGGAAGGTGGAGGAAAGCGAACTCCCCGACAGCGTGGCCCAGGCCTTCCTCGGGACGCGGGTGGGGTGCGCCCGGTGCCACAACCATCC
>DMJJ01000557.1 GCA_003452185.1 Verrucomicrobiales bacterium
ACCATGCCCCCGACGGGGTAAGAGGTCGTCGGGGCGAAGAGGAGGTAAAACAGGAGGCAGTCCCGGGGGAGGCCTCCCGCCGCTACCACGACATTCTTGTCGAACCCGGAAGCCTTACGCCACCAGGCCCCGAAGCCGGCAGGCGAGACCGGCTCACGCTCGATGTAGCCCCGCCAGAGGGCTTGAAGCCCGAAGGCGAAGAGCATCAGGACCGAGAAGTGAAACGGCTGCGTCCACTTGATCGGATTTCGGAAGCTGGAGAAATAGGGGGTCGCGTGGACGATGCGATAGAACGGCGCGTAGCGCCCCCACGCAAACAGGAGTGAAACCACCGCGACCGCCCCCCAGAATGCCACCATCCGCCGCTCCACGGGATCCAGCGGCCCTCCCTTCCCACGAAAGGCCGAGGCCAGGCCGAAGAGGGCGAGCAGCACCACGAGTACCCCGGCGTACTCACCCGATCCGGAGAAGCGGCTATATCCCTGGTGAGTCATCTCCCAGTGCGGGTCGCGGCCCGCCGTGCCCCAATACCGGGTGGCATCCGGGCTGTCGGTCCGGTACCCGTGCAACCCCGGGATCAGGATCCGGAGGGTCTCCGCCTTGGGAAGGCTCCACTGGGTGGCCCAATCCCATTGCTGCTCCGGGGTCATGGTCTCCTTTTGGGCCGCCACCGAGTCGAGCACCTTCGCCCGGAACACCAAGGTATCAATGATGTGAAAGGCCATCAGCCCCGCGAACACCCCGATCACCCCCACCCGCGCCACCGCCAGCCCGATTCCTTTGCCACCGTTTCCGAGCGAAAAGAGGGTGTGGCAGAAGGCAAAGGCCCCCACCGTGACACTGAAGATGGCCCCGAGGTCGGCCCCCTCCGTCACGCTCATCCCAACCGCCAACCCCGCCAGGGCCAGGCGAACCCAAGGCAGAACGGAGGTCCGGGCCGCGACGGCCGCCACGGCGAGGAAGGACATCGCCCAGGCGAGCGGCCAGCAGGAGAGCCCCCAGCAAGCGTTCGAAAACGCGTTCATGTTCAGGGCGGCAGCAAGTCCCGTGAGGATTGCCACCGGACGGCGAAAGCCAAGGGCGGTGCACATGGCCCACGCACTGAGCCCCAGGATCAAGAGGGCAAGCGGGGCGTGAAACTTGGAATACCCCACGGGCCCAAGGAGATACAACGCACCAAAGGTGAGATCGGCCGGGTAGCTCCCGCCGTTCGCCCCGAGCCAGTTCAGGTCGTGCCAGACCCCCGTGAACGCCCCTGGGGTCTTCACCTGGTCCGCCGTGTGCGCCCCAAGCGGGGCGTCGTTGCTGAACAGGGTTACCCCCGGCTTGAAGCTGTCGGAGAAAAGCCACCCCAGGACAACGACCAGAAGGGCCAGGGTGACAAGGAATCCGACAGCTGTCCCGGAGCTCCGCCCCGGGGTCGATGGTTGCGTCATGGCGGGGGGGACTATGCCCCGAAGGAGAGGAGGATTTCCACCCGGAAAATCTTATTGCCAGCCCGCAGGCGGGGGGTAAGGTTGGTGGCTCGACCGAACCGGTTCAATCCTGACTCCTATTGTGAATAGCGAATACTGCAAGCTAGCCCTCGCCAAGGTGGGGAATCCGAGTGTCCTCATCAACCTGATCTCCCGGCGCGTTCGCCAGCTGAACTCCGGCGGGGGCGGGATCAACCGTCCCCTTCTGGCGGATGTGGGGAACATGGGAGCGGGGGACATCGCCCTCGTCGAGCTGATTGAGGAGAAGATGGGCTTCGATGCCTCCTCCCTCACCAAGCCTTCGAGCGACACCACCCTGACCCGGCGTCGCAAGAAGCACCAGCAGCAGCAGGCGCACCGCTGACCCACCGCTTCGGCGGGGGGATCCAGCCGGGGTGGCATGAGCCGCCCCCGGAACCACCGGGCCGTGTCCCGCGAGGGCAGAGACCCCATTCCCTGTGGCCGACATCGTCACCAATCCCAAGGCCAGGCGGGACTACGAGGTGCTGGAGACATTCGAAGCCGGCATCGTCCTTCACGGCACCGAGGTCAAGACCCTCCGGGCCGGCAAAGCCCAGATCAGCGACGCGTTTGCGCTGGTCCAGAAGGATGAGGCGTTCCTCCACAACGCCCACATCGATGAGTACACCTTCGGCAACCGCCAGAACCACGTCCCCAAGGCGGTCCGCAAGCTTCTCCTTCACAAAAGCGAGATCCGCAAGCTCGCCTCCTACGCGGCCCAGAAGGGGCACGCGATCTTCCCCCTCTCCTTTTTCTGGAAAAACAACAAGGTGAAGGTCCTGCTCGCCATCGGGCGTGGAAAGGCCGAGTACGACAAGCGACAGGACATGCGCGAGAAGGAATCCGACCGGGAGATGAAGCGCGTCACCATGCATCGCCTGAAAGGGCGGTGAGCCCCATCCTGCCGATGGGGATTGAAACCCCGGCATCCTTTTCCTAGGCTTCGGCGGGTCGCGTCCTCCAGCAAGCGGAAGCCGATCCGCCGCGTCCCCGGGATGCGGCCAAACTCCGGGGCACGTGGTGCACGAGACAGCAACTATGAAAACTCTGGCGACGATACAACGGGTGATGGCTGTTGCAGGAGGCCTCCTGCTGGCGACCGGATGCGGTCCCGGTGGCGGTGGCGGCGGCAACGCGACGGGCGGAGCCAACACTCCTGCAGGCGGGGGCGAGATCATCGTCGGGGAGTACGCCTCCCTGACCGGCAAGGAAGCCACCTTCGGGGTCTCCTCGCACAACGGCACCCAGCTTGCGATCGACGAACTGAATGCCGCCGGCGGAGTGCTTGGGAAGCGGTTCAAGCTGCTGACCGAGGACGACCAGTCGAAGGCGGGCGAATCCGCCACGGTCGTCAACAAGCTCATCGCACGTGAAGGGGCCGTCGCCATCCTGGGCGAAGTCGCCAGCTCCCGCTCGCTGGAGGCCGCCCCCATCTGCCAGCAGGCCGGGATCCCGATGATCTCCCCCAGTTCCACCAACCCCAAGGTCACGGAGACGGGCGACTGCGTGTTCCGAGTCTGTTTCATCGACCCGTTCCAGGGGACGGTGATGGCCAACTTCGCCCTCAAGACCCTCAAGGCGAAACGGGTGGCGATCTTCACCGACGTGAAGAGCGACTACAGCAAGGGGCTGGCAAAGTTTTTCAAGGAAGGGTTCCTCAAGGGGGGCGGCGAGATCGTCTCCGAGCTCGACTTCAACGGCGGGGACAAGGACTTCAAGGGGCAGCTGACCACCATCAAGGCCGCCAACCCCGAGGCCGTGTTCCTTCCCGGCTATTACACCGACGCGGCCCTGATTTGCATCCAGGCCAAGCAGCTCGGGCTGAACGTCCCGCTCTTCGGCGGGGATGGGTGGGAGTCCGACCAACTGCTGAAGATCGGCCAGGAGGCGGTGGAGGGGAATTACTTCTCGACCCACTATTCCCCCGAGGCGGGATCGGAGAACGGGAAGCGGTTCGTCGCAGCCTACCAGAAGGCCTACAAGGGGGAGCTCCCCGACGCCATGGCCGCCCTGGGATATGACTCCGCGATGATTCTGGCCGATGCCATCCGGCGCGCCGGGGGGACCGATCCGGCCAAGCTCAAGGGGGCGCTCGCCGCGACCAAGGACTTCGACGCCGTGACCGGGAAGATCACCATCAACCCGCAGCGCGACGCCACCAAGTCGGCGGTCATCCTCCAGGTCAAGGAGGGGAAGTTCAAGTATGTCGAGACCATCAACCCCTGACCCGACCCGATCCGAGTGAGCCAGATCGAGCAGCAACTCATCAACGGCCTGGCGCTGGGGGCCATCTACGCCCTGATTGCCATCGGATACACCATGGTCTACGGGGTGCTCCGGTTCATCAATTTCGCCCATAGCGACGTCCTCATGCTCGGGGCGTTTGCGGCGTACTTCCTGGCCCCCCTCTCCGAGCGGGTCTTCGGGCCGCAGTCGATCACCGGGGCGATCTGCGTCGTGGTGGCCTCCTCCGCCCTCTGCGCGGGGATCGGAATGCTCATCGAGCTGCTGGCCTACCGCCCCCTGAGAAACCGCCCCAAACTGGCGGTCCTGATCACGGCCATCGGGGTGTCGCTGCTGATCGAGTACACCTGCCAGCACAAGGCGGTGTTCAAGGCCGAGACCAAGCCGTTCCCCCGGCTCTTCCCGTCGCAGGACTTCCGGTTCGGCGGGCTCGCCATCAGCAGCAACGACATCGTGGTGCTCCTGGTCACGGTGGTCCTCCTTGGGATTCTTTGGTTCGTCGTCCAGCGAACGCGCATCGGCACCGCCATGCGGGCGGTCTCGTTCAACCATCAGGCCGCGGCCCTCATGGGGATCAACATCAACCGGGTGATCTCCTTCACCTTCGGCCTCGGCTCGGCCCTGGCCGCGGTCGCAGGGATCCTCTACGCCATGAAGGCCCCGGGGATCGAGCCGCTCATGGGGGTGCAACCCGGCCTGCGGGCCTTCATCGCGGCGGTGGTCGGGGGGATTGGGAACCTGCCGGGAGCCGCCATCGGGGGAGTCCTCCTGGGGGCCCTGGAAACCTTCGCCGGGGGAATCCCCGGCATCTCGAACTATCGCGATGGAATCGCCTTCGCGATCCTCATCCTGATCCTGCTGTTCAAGCCCGCCGGGCTGCTCGGCCGGGTGCAGACCGAGAAGGTATGAACCACCAGACCGGAGCCAAACGCTACCTGGTGCTCGCGATCCTGCTTTCGGCCGGGGTCTCCACCTTCTCGCACATCTTCAACCGCTACTACCTCGGGGTCGCCATCGATGTCGGCATCAACATCGTGCTGGCGGTCAGCCTCAATCTGATCAACGGGCATACCGGACAGTTCAGCCTTGGGCACGCCGGGTTCATGGCCGTGGGGGGCTACGCCGCGGCGGTCACCTCGATCCAGCTCTCCCCGTGGGTCCCCCCCGCCCTGCTGCCGCTCGTCTTCCTGGGATCCCTGCTCCTGGGGGGCCTGGCCGCCGCCGCCACAGGGCTCGCCGTGGGCGTGCCATCGCTCCGGCTTCGGGGGGATTACCTCGCCATCGTGAGCCTCGGGTTCGGCGAGATCATCCGGGTGGTGCTCCAAAACATGGAGTCGGTCGGCGGGGCAAGCGGGCTCAAGGGGATCCCGAAGTACACCACCCTCGGCTGGACCTTCGCCCTGGCGGCCATCACGGTCTACGCGATCGCCTGCCTCGTGAACTCGACCTACGGGCGCGGGTTCATCGCCGTGCACGATGACGAGGTGGCCGCCAGCGCCATGGGGATCAACCCGACCCGCTACAAGGTGACGGCGTTCGTGGTCGGAGCCTTCTTCGCCGGGGTGGCCGGCGGCCTCTACGCCCATCACAAACAGTTTCTCAGCCCCACGGGATTCGACTTCATGAAGTCGATCGACATCGTAGTGATGGTGATCCTCGGGGGGATGGGACGGACGGCCGGGGTGATCGCCGCGGCGATCCTGCTGACCCTCCTGCCGGAGGTGCTCCGGGGGTTTGCCGACATCCGCATGATCCTCTATGCGCTGCTCATCATCGGCCTGATGATGGCGCGGCCCCAGGGGCTCTTCACCCTGGGGCGGTCCCGCCCCGGGACGACCTGAACCGACCCGCGAGATGGACTCCCCCCTCCTCCAACTCGACAGCGTGACCATCCGGTTCGGCGGCCTGACGGCCGTGTCTGAACTGGCGCTGCGGATCGGGCCGGGGGAGCTGATCGGGTTGATCGGCCCGAACGGGGCCGGCAAGACCACGGTCTTCAACCTCATCACGGGGGTCTACCAGCCCACCCTTGGCACGATCCAGATGGCGGGAACGCCCGTCGCCGGGTTGAAGCCATTCGAGATCACCACCCTCGGAATCGCCCGCACGTTCCAGAACATCCGCCTCTTCGCCTCGCTCTCCGTCCTGGACAACGTCCGGACCGCCCTCCGCATCCACCAGAAGCACGGGGTCATGGCGGCGCTCTGGCGGGGGAAGTTTTTCAAGGAACAGGAGGCCCGCATCGAGAAGGAGGCCCTGGAACTGCTGGAGATCTTCGGCCTCGCCCGATGCCGCCACTCCCTGGCGCGAAACCTCCCTTACGGCGACCAGCGCCGGCTGGAAATCGTCCGCGCCCTGGCCACCCGGCCCAAGCTCCTCCTCCTGGATGAGCCGGCTGCGGGGATGAACCCCACGGAGAAACTTGAGCTGATGCGGCTCATCCAGTTCATCAAGGAGAAATACCGGATCGCCCTCCTCCTCGTGGAACACGACATGCCGGTCGTGATGGGAATCTCGGAGCGGATCGCGGTCCTGGACTACGGCGTGAAGATCGCCGAGGGAACGCCGGCCGAGGTTCGGAGCAACCCCAAGGTCATCGAGGCCTACCTCGGACAGGAACATGCAACCCAATAGCCCCGACCAACCCCCGCCGCTGCTCGAACTGCGGGATGTCCGCGTGAGCTACGGGGCGATCGACGCCGTGAACGGCGTCTCGCTGCGGGTCCGGGCCGGGGAGATCGTCACCCTGATCGGGGCCAACGGGGCAGGCAAGACGACGCTCCTCAGGACAATCTCCGCCCTCCTGAAACCGCGCGGAGGGGAGATCCTCTACGACGGAAAATCGATCACAGGGCTTCCCCCGCACGAGATCGTCCGAAGGGGTCTCTGCCACGTCCCGGAGGGCCGGATGGTGTTCGCCAACCTGACCGTCGAGGAAAACCTCCGGATGGGGGCCTACCTGCAGACCGACCGGGGGGTGATCGAGCGGGAGCTCGAATTTGTGTTCGCCACCTTCCCCCGCCTCAAGGAACGCCTTCCCCAGCTCGCAGGCACCCTCTCGGGGGGGGAGCAGCAGATGCTCGCCATCGGCCGCGCCCTGATGAGCCGGCCCCGATTCCTCATGCTCGATGAACCGTCGCTCGGCATCGCCCCTCTGCTCGTGAAATCGATTTTCGAGAAGGTGGTCGAGATCAACCGCCAGCACGGGATCACCATCCTGCTCGTGGAGCAGAATGCCAACCTCGCCCTCGAGGTCGCGCGCTATGGCTACGTCCTCGAGACGGGCAAGGTGACCCTGGAGGACGAGAGCCCGAAGCTTCGCGCCAACCCTGAGGTCCGGGCCGCCTACCTCGGCGGGTGACCCCCACCTGCCCCCTCCGCCTCCGTCGAAGGGGACCCAAAACCGACCGGGAGAAAAAGCCACAAGGGGGGAGCATCGAAACCCGCCGCCGAGAGGGGAAACCGCCTGCCAGAGGAGATCAGGGGACCGAGGGGGGGGGGAACCATCCAAAACCGGCAGAGAGCACTCAGAACCGACGCGGATCGTAATACCGCTCGAGCTGATCCTTCGTCTTCACCACACCAACCATCGCATCCCCGGGGATCCGGTGGACGCTGCCATCAAAGAAGGAGAAGTTCGCGATCCCGTTGTGCATCTGGAACATCTCGCCCGCGTTGTTGAAGCGGTTGACCGGCTCAAAAGCGGCATCGGTCATGTTCCAGGGATTCTCGTTCACGAAGAGCACTTTCTCGCTCGCCCCGTTGATGCTCGAGAGCTTGATCGAGTGACCCTCCCCATCCAACGAGGTCGACGACTTGCGCAGCGGGTCGAGCATCCCGTTCATGCTGAAATTCACACGCAACGCCGCCCCAAGCTCCAGCGTGGAAGGACACCGGTACACCTTGAACACCCGCCGGTCGGCATCGTTGTGGATCTCCTCGCGCTCAAGCCCGGTCACATATTGGAAAATGCTCCCCGACTCGGCATGAAACCCAAAGTCCACCGCGTTCCAGCTCTTCCAATCCTTGGTGGAAATATCCGGCTGGCCGCCAAAAACCCAGTCCTCAGGGCGGTTCCGATCAGGTCCGCCGCCCGCCCATGGAAGATCATCCCCCTTGTCGTCCGCATAGAGGAAAACCCCATACGAAAGCTGCCTCATGTTGTTCTGGCAGACCGCGGAGCGAGCCTGCTCCCGCGAGCGGGTGATGGCCGGCAGAAGAAGCGAGGCGAGGATCATGACAATCCCCATCACCGTCAGGAGCTCGATGAGCGTGAAACCCTGGTTTTTGGAAACGACAGACCCAATCCGCCTGGAGGCGGTTGCGAGAAAACTGGAGTGAGCAGCTCTCTTCATCGGAATCTGGGTGATCAGGTTGCCCAATGAATAGTGAATGAATAAGCAAATGGCAAGGGAGAAGTTTGCACAAGTTATACACAGGCAAGGAGGGATGGCTTGGGTCATGCTCCGAGGCAACTCCCCATGCCAGCGAAACGCCCTTGGCGAACAAGGCCCCGCAAAATGCATGCCCCGGCGGCTCCCTTCCGATGGAAAAAGTCTGAGGAACGGATTGCCTTTTTTTCCAAACTGGACTAAAAGCGGATTGGTCTTGGGTGGCTGAACGTTTCTTCAGCGGGGTTCTCCACCCCCACCTCCTTGGCGTCAGCCTCCCAAGGCCACTTAAATTCCTTTTCCAGAACAACTTCCAAACCAGTGAATCTCCCCCTCACCCTGCCCGGGATCGAGGGCCGAGGAAGTCAGGTCCCCAACACCCAGTGCTCACCGATCCGCCGCGACCCTTGGATTGCCGCTGTAACGTGGCGTTTGGCCGCCCGGACCGCCTCCAACAGCTCCTGTCCCGAGGCCAATTCGCCTGCAATTCGGGCCGAGTAGGTGCACCCGGTTCCGTGCGTCCGGATCCCTTGGATAAACCGGGCTTTCAGGAGGGTGACCTTTCCCTCCCGACAGAAGATATCCACAGCCTCCCGGGCGCCACGCAGATGCCCCCCTTTGAGCAAAACGGCACAACCCCAGCGTTCCGAAGCCTCCTGGGCCCCCTGGACAAGCCCGGCGAGGCTCCTGATCGGGTGTCCCAGGAGCACTTCCGCCTCGGGAAGGTTGGGGGTGATGAGGGTGGCGAGCGGAAACAGCCGTGAGACCAGGGCCTCCACCCCCCCGACGGAAAGCAACCGGACCCCGCTGGTCGAAATCATCACCGGATCGATCACCAGGGGGACTCCGGCGCCGTGCCGCTTCCACCACGAGGCGACGCCCCGAACGACCCCCTCATTGACCAGCATCCCGGTCTTGGCGGCCCCGGGGCGCAGCTCCTGGAAGAGGCTGGTGAGCTGCGCCTGAACGAACCGGGGGGCGAGGGCCACCACCTGGTCGACGGTGACCGGGTTTTGGGCGGTGACGCAGGTGAGAGCGCAGACCCCGTGGACTCCGGAGGCCTCGAAGGCCCGCAGGTCGGCCTGAAGGCCGGCTCCCCCACCGCTGTCGGAACCGGCGATCGTCAAGGCGATGGGCTTCCTGCGATGGGATGGGCCGGGCATTTGGCAGGGAACGGAGCGTTGAGCCCACAGGGCGGAGCCCAGACCCGGGCTTCGCTGAAGCCCGGG
>DMJJ01000156.1:0-12925 GCA_003452185.1 Verrucomicrobiales bacterium
GGGGGGGCGGGAGGCAATTCCCTGTTGCCCGGGAGCAGCGGACTGCGCCTTAATGGCCGGGGCAACCATTCCATCGCATCCTATGCCATCGAGCTTCCAGGTCGAAACCGCCGTCAAGGCCCGCTACAGCGCCGCTTCCCAGTTCCGGGTGGAGGCGCTCTGCTGTCCCGTCCAGTACGATGACCGATTCCTCAAGGTCATCCCGAAGGAGATCCTGGAGCGGGACTATGGCTGCGGCGATCCCTCCCGCTACCTGATCCCGGGGGAGACGGTTCTGGACCTCGGGGCGGGGGCCGGGAAGATCTGCTTCATCGCCTCACAGGTGGTTGGCCCGAAGGGGCGGGTGATCGGGGTGGACATGAATGACGACATGCTCGCGCTTGCCCGCAGCCACCAGAAGGGAGTGGGCGAGGCGATTGGCTGGCAGAACGTGGAGTTTCGCAAAGGCCGCATCCAGGACCTTGCCCTCGACCTCGACCGGCTCGATGCCGCCCTGCGGCTTCGCCCCATCGATGGCGCTTCCGCCTTTGTGGCGGCGGAAGCCCTGGCCGAGGAACTCCGACACACCCAGCCCCTGGTGGGGGATGCCTCGGTCGATGTCGTGGTCTCAAACTGTGTTCTCAACCTGGTGAGCCCCCGCGACAAGGGGAGGCTCTTCAACGAGCTGTTCCGTGTGCTGAGGGACGGGGGACGGGCTGTCATCTCCGACATTGTGTGCGACGAGGAGGTACCGAAAGAGCTCCAGGAGGATCCCGAGCTCTGGTCGGGATGCATCTCCGGTGCCCTGACGGAGGAAGGATTTCTGGGTGCGTTCCTGCAGGCCGGGTTCCACGGGCTTGAGATCCTCAAGCGCGACGTCCAGCCGTGGCGCACTGTGCGGGGGATCGAGTTTCGCTCCGTGACCGTGCGGGCGTACAAGGGGGCCGCTCCCTCGCCGAGTCCGGCGGATTGCAACCAGGCGGTGGTGTACCGGGGGCCCTTCGCCGAGGTGCTCGACGACGCGGGTCGGCGGTTTTTCCGCGGCGTGCGGCAGGCCGTCAGCGCCGAGGCCTATGAGGGGCTGCAGCGCCCTCCCTACCGCGACCTTTTCGAATTCATCGAACCCCAGGTCGCGGTCCCCCGGGAGTCAGCCCCCCGATTCGGTGCGCGCGCCGGCGCGCGGCGCGATCCCCGGGCCACAAAGGGGGAGGGGTATCGGGAGACCACCCCGGAGGCCGACTGCTGCGGCGGAGGCGGGGCCACCGATGCCAGCCGATGCTGCTGAGGCACGAATGAACTCGCTCGTTCGCGACCTCAAGACCCATCCCCTCGTGCCAGGAAGCCTCCTGGCCGTTCTCATGGGGGACCCTGAATCCCGCCGCACCAATCCCCTCGACCAGGCGGCGCTCATCCCGTTCAACAAGACGACCACGCTGGAGGTCGTGACGCATTTCCAGACCCTGGGGCTGATCGATGCCGGCCAGGCTGAGAGGCTCCTCGCCATCGACGGGAGTTACGTGGAGGCGATCCGTGCGCTGCTCCCCCGCCTGCCCGAGATCGCAGACGTCACCGGCTGTTCTCCGCCCGCCCTGGAGCGTCTTGCGCGCGGGCTTCTTGGTGCCCGGCTCCTCTCCGAATACCTCGAGATCCTCACCCCGCCGGAGCTTTCCTACGAGAAGACCCCGACGGGAACGGTCGACCTGCTCGGGGCGATCCTGGATGCATTCCGACAGATCGTCGGCGGGGCGTGGTCGGTCTTTTTCCCGCGGCAGGAATACACCCTCCTGGCTGATGCCGCCGCCCACTTCTGGGTCAGCGCGCTGTACAGCGGGAAGGCCGCCGATCTGGCGGCGGACTTTCAGGCCTATTTCCGCAGGGACTTCAAGGAACGCTTCCAGGCCTGGAGCCGCGCCACCCCCCCGGCCCGGGTCCTCCATGTGAAGGATGCCGTCACCGAGTACCTGGAGACGTCCCGGGAAAAGGTCAACAAACTCCACGATGCCGTGGCCGCCTCGGTCCGGGAGGGGCTTGACCGGTCGTTTCAGGAGATCACCCGGATCGTCGGAGTCCTGCAACTCTCCCCGCTGGTGGTGATGTTTTACGAGTACCTGGTGCAGGAGGTCCTCGAGGGCTTCAGCTCTCTCGACGGATCGGTCTCCTCGAAGGAGAGCCGCTTCAACCAGTACCTGCTGGCCCAGGTCCACCACATCGCCGCCGACTACCGGCCCCTCCCGGTGAGCGGCACCCTGCAGGTGCGCCACGAGGAGCTGGCGGAGGTGTTGCGGGAGCTGGACGAGTTGATCGGCATCGGCGATGTGAAGGCGAAGGTCCGGGAGCTCGCCAACTTCGCCAAGATCCAGCAGGTCCGGATCGCCCAGGGGATGCGCCCCATCCCCACCAGCTATCACTCCGTTTACACGGGTCGCCCCGGCACCGGGAAGACCACCGTGGCCCGGCTCATGGGGCGGATCTTCCGAAGTCTCGGGGTGCTCCGCAAAGGCCACGTGGTGGAGTGCGATCGCGCCGGGCTGGTGGCCGAGTACGTCGGCCAGACCGCGGTCAAGACCCACGCGATCATCGATTCCGCCCGCGACGGCATCCTGTTCATCGACGAGGCCTACAGCCTGGTGAAGGACCACGAAGACTTTGGGCAGGAGGCGATCGAGACCCTGTTGAAGCGGATGGAGGATGACCGGGACCGCCTGATCGTCATCGTGGCGGGGTATCCCGACCAGATGGAACGGTTCATCCATTCCAACCCGGGCCTCCAGAGCCGTTTTCACCGCACCCTTCCTTTCCCGGACTACACCCCCCTGGAGCTCTGCCGGATCTTCTCGCTGCTCTGTCGCCGGAGCGGCCTTTCCCTCACCCCACTGCTCCGGGAGAAACTGATCCATTACTTCCGTCGCGAGCACGACAAGCGGGAGAGCAACTTCGGCAATGCGCGCCTCGTCCGGAATGTCTTCGAGGAGGTGATCAACGCGCAGGCCACGCGCCTGGCCAGCGTGATCGAGCTCGATGCCCTCGCCCTCAGCACCCTCGAGGCCGCCGATTTTGGCGGGTTTCCCGACGAGGTGATCACGGACTGGAGGGTGGGGGGAGGACGCTATTGTGTGAGATGCCCGCGCTGCTCCACCGCATACGCCTGGGAATCGGAGGCCGACCTTCGCCAGGCGGAATGCACCGGATGCCAGGCGGTGTACGAGGCGGAGTTTGGCGAGCTGGCAGGGGATCCCCCCACGGAAGACTGAGCCCGATTGGCTTCTGTCGCCCGCGCGGCTCAGTCGATGTGCAGGAACTCGTTGCTCGCGAGCAGCACCCGCGCGTAAGCCGCCCAGGCCAGCGCGGGGCGTGTTGACGCAGGCTGATCGGCGCAGGCCGTCGCGTAGTCGTGCAGGAAGGTGGATGCCTCCCGCAGATCCTGCCGCGTTGCCGCCCGTCCCATCACCCGCCGGACCAGCCATTCCGCCCGGGCCGTCTCCCCGGTGGCCGAGGCCATCGCCATCCCGGCGAGCTTCGCCGCCCGGGCATGCAGGAAGGGATCGTTCATGAAGTAGAGCGATTGCGTCGGTACGGTGGTCCGGTCACGCACTGGGGTGCTGGCGTTGGGGTCCGCCCCGTCGAACAGGGCGAAGAAGGGGTGGCGCTTGTTCCGTTTCATCATCACGTAGACGCTCCGCTTCAGGGTGTCGTAGTCGGCTGCGAACGGGCCATGCTGCGTGAACCCCCACTTCTCCTCGGGCGGGAAGGGATGCCCCTCACCCGGGACCAGGTCGAGCTCCCCCGTGACGGCCAGAAGGCTGTCCCGGATCTCCTCCGCGGTGAGGCGCCGCCGCCGGAAGGTCGAGTAATCGGCCTCGGGGTCGGACGTGGCCGCAGGGAGGGAGTCGTTCCGCGAGAGCGAGGCCGAGGTGCCGGTGGGCGGGTGAGGCATCGCCGCCGGGCGCGCCTCCGCGGGGGATGCCGGGGCGCGGGCCCTGGCGCCGTGCCCGGGCTCGGGGGCCCCGGCGACGGCGTAGGCGGAGCTGAGGAGGATCAGCCGATGCAGCTCCTTCACGCTCCATCCCTTGCGGACGAACTCGGAAGCCAGATGGTCAAGAAGCGCGGGATGGGTGGGAGGGCGACCACGGGTGCCAAAGTCGTTGGGTGAGGCGACCAGCCCCCGGCCGAAGTGGTGCTCCCAGATCCGGTTCACCATCACGCGGGCCGTCAGCGGGTTGCCCGGCGCGGTGAGCCATCGGGCCAGATCAAGCCGCCCGCTCCCCTTGGAGTCCTTGGCCACCGGCTCGCCCCCGAGCAAATCGAGGAACTTGCGCGGCACCTCGTCGCCAGGGTCCTTCGGCTCACCACGCTTTTGTATCCGGGCATTGGTGGGGTTCCCCTCCGCAACCGCATACGCCACGGGAACCACCGGCCGGGTGCGGTTGAACTCCTCAAGCCGGGTGCGGGCCTCGGCCAGGGCCCGGGCGTCGCGGCTCTGGGCGGCCAGCGCGGAGGCGATCCCCGGCCGCTGGAAAAGCTGCCACGCGATTCCATCCCCCCCGGGATCGATCTTCGCGATCTTCCCCCGCACCGAGACCCGTCCTTCAATCGGGCTGGCCCATCCGATCGCAACCCCCCCGTTGGGCCCCGGATGGACCCCGATGCTCCGGCCCGGCATGGTGATGGTCACAAACTTGACCGTGCCGGGGTTGAGGTTGATCACGAGCGAGGGAACCCCCTCGGACCCGCGCCAGATGTTCAACCCCGGGGTTTTCTCCCCATCCTTGATGAATTGGGTGAAGAGGGTCGGGCCGGGCACAAGATCATACGCCTGCCAGACCGAGTGCCTGCCGTGGGAATCCGGAAACCGGGCTCCATCCTCCTCGCCCGTGCTCTGGCGGAGAAGGTCCTCGGTCAGGCTCCAGCGCTCCCCACCCGGGCCCTCCTGCCGGATCTCGATCTCCAGGCCGGTGGAGTCAGCCCCGTGGTTGGCCTTCGGAAGCACGGTGAGCTGGAGCATGTCGCCCGGGTGAACCGCGATGGAGGGGGACTTGCCCTCCCCGCCTCCGACTGCGAATTCCTCCCTCCCGTTGCCGGGGAGATCCCCCGAGGCCAGGGGCGATACCTTGGGCATGGGGATCGATTTCTGGCGCTCGGCGAGCGCCGTGGCCAGCCTCTGGACCTCGTTCGTGAGCTCCGCCTGCCGGGCGAGAAACGGGGCCATCAGGCGCTGGGCTGCGGCTGTGGGCAGCAGCGGGACCAGGTCGTGGGGAAGCTGCCTCGGCTCGCACCCGGGGAAGGCAAAGCGGGTGCTTTGGAAGATCCCATAAAGCCCGTAGTAATCCCGCGTGCTCACCGGATCGTACTTGTGATCATGGCAGCGGGCGCATCCGAGCGTGAGGCCGAGGACCGATTTTCCAAGGGTGTCGATGGTGTCCTCAAACGTCAGGTGCATGTCCTGGTCGATGTCGTGCCCGAAGCGTCGGGCAATCGCCAGATACCCCGTGGCAACGGTCCGGCGGGCGAACTCTCCCTCGGATCCATCCCCCGGAAGGAGATCCCCGGCCACCTGTTGCCGGATGAACTCATCGTAGGGGAGATCCCGGTTGAAGGCGTCGATGACCCAGTTTCGGTAGCGCCAGGCGTGGGGAAGGGGATGATCGGTGTTCTCTCCCGCGGTGTCAGCGTAACGGACCACGTCGAGCCAGTGCCGGCCCCATTGCTCGCCGTAGCGCGGAGAGGCCAGGAGCCGATCCACGACGCGGGCCACGCCCTGGGGGGAGGGATCGCGCTGGAACGCCTCGATTTCCTCCGAGGTCGGGGGAAGGCCCGTCAGGTCGTAGGTCAGGCGGCGGATGAGGGTTGCGGGCTCGGCGCGCGGGGCCGGATGACGGCCTTCCGCTTCCATGGCGGCGAGCAGAAAGGTGTCGATGCGGGTGCGTGCCCACGCCTTGTTTCGAACCGCCGGTGGGGCCGGGTCGCGAACCGGCTGGAAGGCCCAGTGGTGTGTGGCGACGGCATTGGTCGCCGGGCTCGCCGCCTGCAGGCCGGCGACCAGGACTGCGAGGGCGACCAGGACCGCCGGCGTGGACCCGTGGGGTGGTGAAAAGGAGCGGCGCATCGTCGTCGTCGTCGGGCTCGGGTTCAGGCAGATAGATTGCCGCTCCCGGCCCGAATCCGCCAGCCAAACTTCCGGCCGCCGCCAGTGTTCACCGCGGATGGGGAAGGGGCTCCGGGAGTTTTTTACCACGGATGGGACCCGGATTGGCGCGGATGGGACTGGGATGCCATTGGGATGGGAGTGGGATGGGTGGGGAAGGGGCTTTGGAGCTCGGGTTTCGACACGCGTCGATCCGGGTAGCTCGACTGTCCTTCGGCTGCCTGCGTCTACGAAGACGACCATCTGGGCCAGGTTGGGCGGAAGGGACGGTTGTCGCGGGGCAGCAGTACGTATGGTTACGACGACATTGGAAACCGGACGAAGGCGTCGTCCGCACCAAAGGGGTCACCCCTTGACGCAATGCTCCAATGCGTGACCCCCGCACGTGGGAAGCCACTACCTGCGCGGTCGGCGGGATGCCATCCGACTCGAGGGACGTGGACTTCGCAGGGGGCCCTCTGCGGGAAGGAAGTTGGCCGCTCTCTTACGAGAGCAGCTACGGAAGGTCGGGTCGCGGCGATGATCCGCGGGGGGGCGACGGGGTCCGATCGCGATTGTCCGCCATGGTGTGGGGCAGGGTCTGGGGTGTGAACAGGTCGGGGAATGGCACGACCGATCGAGCATGCAACCACGGCAGTCGCCACCGCTCCCAACGGGCGGAGGGATGGTGAACGCTTCAGAACTCCGCCGACACGCCGAAGCTCGTCCCTGTCAACGGCCCCTCGAAATAGTAGGCGCCGGTGAGCGCCAGCTCCCGCACGGGGTGAAGCCACCCAGGGGTCGAAAACCCAAGCCCCATCCGGGCTTCATAGAAGTCCCGTACAAATCCGGCGTCGCGCACTCGCCCTCCCAGGTCGTGACGAGCGAATCCCCAGAACGGGCGGAGGGAGGACCCCCATAGCCTCCAGTCTGACCGGTAGCTCGCCGAGAGCTCGTTCCGCCAGACATGCGACTCGGAGCGGATCTCGATCAGGGGGCTGTTGTCATGGAGGCCGAACGACCGGAGGTACGTGTAGCGGGCGGTGACCCCGAGGTCCCACCGGCCGCAGCTCCAGCCCCCGGCCAGCTGGATCGAGGGGATCAGCGTCATCGCGTCGGCTTCCCAGTCGGGAAGCAGGGCGGCGACCGGGTCGCCCGGGGGGGCGAGGCGTGCGAGGCGCTGCCAGGCATGGCTGTAGGCGAGTAGGAGCCGGGGGGAGGCGGAGAGCCAGCGGTTGACCTGCCAGTCAAACCCGCCTCCCGCCGTCGTGGTGATGCTCCGAATCCTGAGCGCCCCCTCGGGCGGCGCGAGGGTGTTGAGCCCTTCCTTCAGGTCGAAATAGCCCAGGTACCCCTCCACCACCGGCCGGAGGCTGTTGGTGGGGGCCCCGAATGTGTGGGACAACGGGAGCTTGTAGGTCTCGAACCGGACATCGTCCGGACCCGGGTTGTCGTACTTGAACGATCCGGTTCCAATGGTGTTGGCCGCCGAGAAGACTTCCACCGTCGTGACGGCATCGTTGGCCAGAGTGTTGTTGAGCCGCCGGATCGCCTCAGCCGGGACCTGCGCCGAGGCCACCCCGAAAGCGAGGCACACCCAGGCCACCCCGGCGGCCAGGAGGGAAACCCGGCGGTTGGCGGGGTGGGGTCCGCGGTCTGCATGAGACTGCTGACAGCAGGGGCATTTCACGGCGAAAGAGTAGGAGCGGGGCCGCCTCAAGACAGCAAATTCGGATCGTGAGCCTGGGACGAGGCCGGGGGAGCGGACCCCGGGCGGCGCCCGTTCGGTCGGACGGAAGCGGCCCGGGGTTGCCTTTCCGGCGAGGCGGTTTAGGCTCCGGTGCCATGAAGGAGTTCTTGGGCTGCTTTATGCTCTTCGCCCTGCTTGTCACCTCAACGGCTCTTGGCGCGCCTCCCGTGATTGCCGTCCAGCCCGAGGATCAGAGTGCGCTTCTGGGGGGTACCGCGCTGTTCAGCGTTCAGGCTTCGGGAACCGGCCCGCTCCAGCTCCAGTGGAGGGCGACGTTGGGGACCACATTCACAAACATCCCGGGTGCCACGAACTCCATCCTCACGCTGACCAATGTGCAGGTGACCAACCGCCGCTTTGCGGCCGTTGTCACGAACCTGGAGGGGGCGGTCACGAGCCGCCTCGCGGTGCTGACCGTGCTTCGCCCCCCACAGTTCTCCCTCCACCCTGCTTCTGCCGTTGTGGTCGACGGAACGGGGGTCTCGCTCTCGGTGACCACGACGGGCTCCACACCGATCGAGTATCAGTGGTTCTTCAATGGTGTGGCGATCGAGGGTGAGACCGGCCCGTCGGTCTATCTACCGGGGCTCACGGCCTCGGCGGAGGGGGATTACTGGGTTACCGCCTCCAACATCTATGGTTCCTCAACCAGCCGCGTGGCCCGGGTCTCTGTAATCCCCGCCCCCTCAAGCCTCGAGCCGCGGGTCTTCACCGGGGTTCCCGGTTTGTCTCTCCCGTACCGCCTGTTTGTCCCTCAGGCCGGGGCCTCCGGGTCGGGGCCTGCCGCCCTGTATCCGCTGGTGCTTTTCCTGCACGGTGCCGGGGAACGGGGAACTGACAACTTTTCCCAAGTGGCCAACTGGCCCCAGGCGATGGTGTTCATCTCGCACGCGAACCAGTCTCGGTTCCCGCTGCTCTTCGTGGCACCGCAGTGCCCGGTCTCAAAGACCTGGTCCGATCCGGACATGCTCCGGGCGCTGCCACTGTTCCTGGCGGCCCTGGGCGCCGAGTTTCCGGTCGACACCAACCGGTTGTACGTGACCGGGCTTTCGCTCGGGGGAATCGGGAGCTGGGATCTCCTGCGGGTCCGTCCAACCTTGTTTGCCGCCGCGATCCCCCAGTCCGGGGCTGGCGATCCGACACAGGTGAACCTCTTCAAGGATGTTCCCATCTGGAACTTCCATTCCGCCTCCGACTCCACGGTGCCCGTAACCTTCTCGCAGGAGATGATCCAGGCCCTCCGGGTCGCAGGGGGGCGTCCGATCTACACCGAGTACGCGAGTGGTGGCCACGGCATCTGGGGGCAGGCCTACGCGACGCCCGGTCTGGTGGAGTGGACCCTCGCCCAGCGGCGTGGGGTGGGTGCTTCCGTCCCTCCGGACATCCGGATCCAGAGCCCGGCTCCGGACGGCAGCTCGACCCCGGTGCCGGTGGCGACCAACCGGGTCAGCATCGCGGGGCATGTCCGCACCTTGTGGGATACCCCAACCACGATACGGTGGTACAACTACACCACGCATGCGTCGGGGGCGGCGGGCTCCACGTTCGACTGGGCCGTGGACGGGGTGGGCCCGCTGTTGGGGGGGGTGAACCGGATCGGGGTTGTGGCTTCCACCTACAGCTTTGCCCCCGTCCTTGGGGGCGTCACCATGTTGAGCGACAGCCTGGACCTCGATGATCAGGCCCCCATCCGGGTGGTCGCCTCCAGGGAGGGGGAGTTGCTGCGAATCGACTGGCCGGGGGGTGGGGATGGAACGTTCTATCTCGAAACGGCTGCCGACATCGCCAAACCGGCGTGGGGTTCACGAGTCCCGTTGCTTCAGCCCTCGGTGACCCTCCCGATCGCGGCCGGAAACGCCTATTTCCGGATCGTGCGGGAATAGGCTACGAGAGGACCCCGCGGACCACCTCACCTGAGATGTCGGTGAGGCGGAAATCGCGGCCCGCGTAACGATAGGTCAGCCTCGTGTGGTCGAATCCCATGAGGTGGAGAATGGTGGCGTGGTAGTCGTGCACGTGGACCGGGCTCTCGACGATGTTCGCCCCCAGTTCGTCAGTCGCCCCGTAGGCCGTGCCGCCCCGGACGCCCGCCCCGGCGAGGAGGCAGCTGAAGGCCTTGGCAAAGTGGTTTCGTCCCTTTCCGTTGCTGGCGTCGGTCCAGGGCGTGCGACCGAACTCGGTGCAGATCACCATGAGGGTCTCCTCAAACAACCCCCGTTGCTTGAGGTCGTCGATGAGCGCCGTGAGGGCCTGGTCGACGCGGAGTGCCTTGGGCCGGTGGGCTTGCATGTCGCCGTGGGAGTCCCAGTTGTCGTGGGACCCGGTGTCGACAAGCTCCACCACCCGTATCCCCCGCTCGATCATCCGCCGGGCCATCAGGCATTGCCATGCGAAGGAGCTCCGGTCGCCTGGGGCGACCCCGTAGGAGGCGAGGGTGCCGGGGTGTTCCCGCGAGAGGTCGAACACCCCAGGGGCTTCGCGCATCATCCCCCGCGCGGTTTCAGTCGTCTGGATCCTGGCCCGCAGCGAGAGATCGCCCGGCCGCGCCTCCGCATGTCGCTCGTTGACGTCCCGCAGCATCCGCGCCTCGAGCTCGGCCAGGGTTGCCCGTTGCTCGATCGGGCGGAGGTTGGGGACCGGGTCCTCCCCAGGGATGATGCGTACTCCCTGGTGATGGGGCGGGAGAAACCCCGCATCGTAGATTTGGGCCCCGGCATAGGGGAGGTGCTCGGCCAGGACGACAAATGACGGGAGGTTGGGGTTGAGCGTGCCGAGCCCGTAGCTCATCCAGGCCCCGAGGCTTGGGAGCGGAATGGTGGAGGAACCGGTGTGCATGGCCAGGGTGGCCTGGAAGTGCTCGACGATGTCGGTGTGGAGGGTGCGAATCACGCAGAGGTCGTCGGCCACGGTTCTCAACCGGGGGAAGAGGTCGCTGATGGGGAGCCCCGATCGCCCGCACCGGCGGAACTCGAACGGGGATCCCAGGAGGGGCTGGGCCTTGGCCTCGTCAGCCCGCAGCCCGAAGGCCGGGACCGGCTGCCCGCTCAAGGCAGTGAGCCGCGGCTTTGGATCGAAGGTGTCGACGTGGGAGAACCCCCCGGTGAGGAAAACGAAGAGGAGCTGTCGGGCCTTGGCTGGATGGTGTCCGGCGCGCGGGGCTAGGACCTGGGCTTCGCCGAGCGAGGCGGCCCGGGCGAGCGATGAGAGGAGCCCCGCAGAGCCGAGCGTCGCCGCGGCGCAGCTGTTCAGGAATCGACGGCGGGACCCACGCCGGTTCCAGGAGGTGAAATTCATGTTCATCGTCGATCAATCCACATAGAGGAACTCGTTCGCCGTCAGGAGCACGCGGGCATAGCTCATCCAGGCCGCGCGGCGGGCCGTGGATTCATCGAGCCCCTCCCGGCGGGCTGAGTCCTCGAAGCGTTGAATGTAGTCCCCGCCGTGGCCCGCCTCCGCGGCTGATGCCGGGCGTCCCCACGCCAGCAGGACGCCCTGCCGAACCCCGGCCTCCAGGCTGGTGCTCCCCGCAGCCAGACGGGTGGCGAACGCCTCGGCCTGGTCGCGGACGAACGGGTTGTTCATCAGGTAGAGGGCCTGCGATGGAACATTTGCGCTGGTGCGGACATCGGTAGAGGTGTTGGCATCCGGGGCGTCAAAGAGCGCCAGGAACGGATGGCGCTGGAGCCGCTGCCGCATGAGGTAAACGCTCCGGTGATTTGAGTCATAGAGCGCCTTGAAGGGATTGTGCTGGGTCCAGTGCCACTCCTCCACAGGGGGGAATGGATGGGGGCCGGGAGGCGAGTCGTCAAGGCGTCCCGAGACGAGCAGCATCGCGTCGCGGATGGCTTCGGCGTCCAGGCGTTGTCGTTCGAACCTGCCGTACCAGCGGTTTCCCGGATCGATGGGGGTCGGGGGGGCGTCCTCCTGCTGCCAGGCCGCGGAGCGGAGGATCAGGCGGTGCATTGCCTTCACGGACCAGCCGCTCTCGACGAAGGACCGCGCCAGGAAGTCGAGCAGCTCGGGGTGGGTGGGTGGCTCGCTCCTGAGACCGAAGTTCGAAGGAGTGGTGACCAGTCCCTTGCCGAAATGGTGCTGCCAGATCCGGTTCACCATCACCCGGGCGGTGAGTGGGTTTGCGGGGTTGGTGAGCCACTCGGCAAATTCCCGGCGACCGCTGCCGCCTGGGGGAATCTTGAGCGGGCCCCCGCCCGGGAGGAAGCGCGGCGCGCAGCGCGGGACCACCGGGCCGGGCTCCGCTGGTTCCCCCCGCACCTGGATGTACTGGTCGACGGGCTTGTCCTCCACCACCGCATAGGCCACCGGCAGATCGGGATGGGCCCCGGAGCGCTCGCGGCGCTTGAGCTCCAGGCGGAGCGACGCGAACCGGGCTTCGAGCTCGCGGCGGGCGGGGCTGTTCGTGGCCCCATCCTTCATCTCCTTCGCAAGCCGGGCGGTCTGGTCCCGCAGCTCTTCCATCCGATGACGGTTCTGTTCAAGCAGCCTCCCGGCGTCGGCCTCGGGAACGAGCGGCACGAAGCCGGTCCGGGGAAGGTTCTTCGACTGGAACTCCTCCGATCCCGCGTAGGGGAACCGGGTGCTGGCGAAGAGGCCGTACATCCCGTAGTAGTCAGCGCGGGTCACGGGGTCGTACTTGTGGTCGTGGCACCTCGCGCACCGCGGGGTCATCCCAAGGAATGCACGTCCCGTGGTCTCGATCGCGTCCTCGATGGTGAGGTGCATAAGCTCGAACGGCGCGGTGGCGTAGCGTCGGGAGAGGGCGAGAAACCCGGTGGCGACGATCTGCTCCGACCGGAGCCCGGGCGGGGCTTCGCGCGCCAGGATATCGCCGGCGAGCTGCTCGCGGACGAACTGGTCGTACGGCTTGTCGGTGTTGAAGGCGGTGATGATGTAGTCGCGGTAGAGCCGGGCCTCGGGCACCGGGTAGTCGGCGTTGTCGCCGGCGGTGTCGGCATACCGGACGACATCCATCCAGTGCCGGCCCCAGCGCTCGCCGTAGTGCGGCGAGGCGAGCAGGCGGTCCACGGCGGAGACGAGTGCGGAATGCGGAATGCGGA
>DMJJ01000156.1:13158-13280 GCA_003452185.1 Verrucomicrobiales bacterium
TCGCCGTATTGCGGGGAGGCGAGGAGCCGCTCGATCACGCGATCGAAGGCCCCGGGGTCGGCATCGGCCAGGAAGTCCTCAAGGGCTTGCGGGGTTGGGGGGAGGCCGGTGAGGTCGAAGGT
>DMJJ01000051.1:0-3866 GCA_003452185.1 Verrucomicrobiales bacterium
TCCGTCGGCCACGCCTTGGAGCACCGCGTCCCGGTCCCGGGCGGTCCGCAGCGGAGGGTTCATCTTGAAATAGGTGTGGTAGGCCGGCCAGGAGGGCATTCCCCCCTCTTTCCAGCCATGGATCGCCCGGCCGTCCCGGCCCCAGAACTCCTCACTCCCGGCAATCGCCGCGTCGGTCAGCGTGAAGTGATGCGGGCAGGCCTCCCCGGTGACCGGCAACCCTCGCTCCTTCGCCTGGCGGATCAGGGTGACGCTGGCAGCCGAGCTGATGTGCTGGCAGTGGATATGCCCGCCGGTAAGCTCCGCGAGGAGGATGTTCCGGGCGACGATCATATCCTCGCCCGCCGCCGGCCACCCCCGCAACCCGAGCCGCGCGCTGTAAAGGCCCTCATGCATCACCCCGTCGCTCACCAGATCGTAGTCCTGGCAATGGTCGAAGACAGGGAGATCAAACATCCGCGCGTACTCCAGGGCACGCCGCATCAGGTCGTTGTTTTGAACGCAATGGCCGTCGTCGGTGATCGCCACCACCCCTGCCTGCTTCAGGGAGCCGATTGGCGCCAACTCTTCGCCCGCGATCCCCTTGGTGATCGCCCCCGCCACGTACAGATTCACCCGGCTCTCCCGCTCGGCTTTCGACTGGATGAGGGCGACCGTCCCGGCGTTATCGATGGAAGGGGAGGTGTTGGGCATGCACACCACGCTGGTGAAACCACCCCGGGCCGCGGCCGCGGTCCCCGTGGCGATGGTCTCCTTGGCCGATTGGCCCGGCTCGCGAAGATGAACGTGGAGGTCAATCAAACCCGGGGCCACGACCAGCCCCGAGGCGTCAATCCGCTCCGTGCCGGCCGGAATTCCGGCATCGATCCCCTTGCCCAGGGCGGCGATCTTGCCGTCCACAAGAAGGAGATCCGAAATGGCGTCCAGACCCGAAGCCGGATCGATCACCCGTCCACCCATCAGGAGCAACGAATTCATGCGGCGCGGAGAATCGCATCGCCCTCCTCGAAAGGCAAGGATCCGGGGCGGGCCCGGGCGAGTCTTCCGTCCCCCCACGGCGCCCAACTGCGCCGCAAGACCTTGGCCCCGCCCCGCCCTGGTCACCGCGGGTGCCCCCCTCGGCAGGGCAAACGACCAGAACAAGGCTTGCCTTCCCGCCCCCCCGCGCGTAGCTTGCTCCCACCTTGGGCGGGCGTAGCTCAATGGTAGAGCTCCAGTCTTCCAAACTGGCTACGAGGGTTCGATTCCCTTCGCCCGCTCCACTCTCAATCACACCCCCCAGGGAAGCATCCTTGGGGAACATCTCTGGGAAATACCCCAGCGGGATAAGCCCCACCCCAACAAGAGTTCCTCGACCTGGTTGCACCCTCCCGGGCAGGCGCGAGATTCTCCCGCTTCCCGCTACTCCCCGTCATTGGGATCGACGGTCGGGTCGGCGGTCCAGACCACGGGCCCCGAGGGGAAGATTCCCTTTCCCTCCCGAACCACGGTGGAACCAGGGAGGGATTCAGCATGCCCGTCGGCCAAGGCCAGGTTTCCCCTCCCCTGATGGCGGAGACTGAAGCGGTTGGCATAGACGCTCGGTTGTCCCAGATCGGTCGTCGCCGGCTGCGACTCATCGTTCAGCTCCCCTTCCAGGAGCCCGTCCAAAAAGTGCAGGGGATGGAGCAGCGGACAGGGGGGGGAGAACCTCCAACGGGGCGGCAACTGGTGGAGCCGACAGGGATCGAACCTGCGACCTTCTCATTGCGAACGAGACGCTCTACCAACTGAGCTACGACCCCGTTGCCAGTCCCGGAGGACGGTGGAATATGAATCATCCGGGGTACACCGCAAGCCCGAATTGCGCGGAAGCGGGGGGAAAAAGCGCCCGCCGAGCCTACCCCTCGCTGCACGGCAACCGACGTCTCCATCCTGCGCGGGAACCTGGTCGGGTCGCCGGGCTCGTGACGGGAGCCTGCCCCGGGATGCACGTCAGGTGTGCCGTTGAGCCGTTGTTCCTGCACCGCTCAACGCCCAGACACCACGGGAAGCAGCAGATGGGAGGGGTGGCCCGGATCCATGTAAACGGTGTTGTGGGCCACCCGGGTTTCACGTCCCGATCTAAACCCGGCGCCGGTGTTCGGGTTGGGATCAAACCCCGGGGTGCTACTGGAGGTCACGTGCACTCGAAGCCGGTGCCCGGTGTTGAAAATCACGCTGGTCGACCAGAGATCGATGTCGAGGGGATAGATCCTCCCCGGCTGAAGGAGCTCCTCCCGCTCCAGCCCCCCCCGGAAACGGGCGCGAAGGGCCCCTTCACACAGGTTGTAGGACTTTCCGCCTGGATAGACATCGCAGAGCGTCATGAAGAAGTCGGTGTCGCGTGAGTCGCTCGAGATCCAGAGCCGCGCGCGAACGCGTCCCGTCATCTCGAGGGGGGCGCCGAGCGGCTCCGATGTGAACACGAGGACATCGTGACGGGATTCCACGCGCGCCTGGTCGATCGGCCCTGCCGGGATGGTCAGCTGGATTCCACCGACCGTGGGAGCCGGGTTCTCCGGATCGTAATCATAGCTCAGGGAGGTGTCGGCCACCTTGCGTGCCGCGGTGGTGTTGAAACTGCGGTCGGAGTGGAGATACCAAGGCTGCCCGGGGGTTGCGAATGGGGGCCAGGCCTGGGCCGTGCGCCAGGTGTTACCCGGGGCCTTCGGGTCGGCGACATCCCCAACGACGTAATAGGTGACCGGCGGGAGGGCATCGATCCCGTTGGTCTCCCCCTTGAGCCATCGGGCGAACCACTTCCACGGATCGTGAATGCCGCCCGGGGGAGACTTGGCGCCAGGGAACTTGAGTTCGCCCGCCTTTTCCGAGAGGACCCCATGCGTCCAGGGACCCATGACGAGCTTCTGGGTGCCACGTGCCCCCGGTCCTCCGTGGGACTGGTAGCCGAGATAGGTGTCGATGGCCCCCTGGGCGAAAATATCCCAATACCCCCCGATATGAACCGCCGGGGCGCGAACCTGATCGTAGCGCAGCGAGGCGTCGCGCTGCTTCCAGTACGCGTCGAAGGCAGGATGGGATGTCCAGGTTGGGAGCGCGTTCGAGGCGAACTTCGTCGCCCGGATCCAGTCTTCGATCAGCGATTTTCGGAAAACGCCCCCGTCGTACGCCAGCTCACGATAGAGGCTGGCCGCCCCTACAGTCAGGTGCATGCAATCGAGGTGATGGGTGCCGCTGGAGGCGAGCTGCATCTGGGTGATCGCGCCGGCGGAACCGCCCCAGGTTCCAATCTTCCCGTTGCACCAGGCCTGTTTCACGATCCAGTCGACCGTGTCCTCGCCATCGTCGCGATCGCGGTCGAACGGAAGGTTTTCCCCCTCCGACTCATAGCGTCCCCGGGTATCCTGAACGACAAACGCGTAGCCCCGCCGGGTCGCCTCAGGGCCGACTCCCCCGATGAAATTCTTGTTGTACGGGGTCCGGGCCAGGATGACGGGATAGGGCTGGTTGGTTCCGGGAAGATAGACATCGGTGGCGAGGTTTACCCCATCCCGCATCCGGATCCGGAAGGTTTCGTGGGGGGCGACCGGCTTGTCCGCGCCGCCGAGGTGAACGGCGGAAGCGAGGAGCAAGCTCAGCAGGAGACCCCGGCGACCGAGGGAACGATGCAGCACGGAGGCGCGAGTCTGGTGTCGGTCGGGAGGGATCGCAGCTTGTTTCACGCCCTTACCCATCCTGCCCAGAGCCCCTTGGAGTCAAGCCCGCTCCGCTCAGGCCCACCTCCTCACGTCGGTGGCTACAGGGGACGGGTCAGCCCCAGCCCAAACCGCTACCGCCAGGTGCGGGAGGGAAGGGTCTCCTATCTCTGGGCAGGATGGGTAAGG
>DMJJ01000051.1:4115-4638 GCA_003452185.1 Verrucomicrobiales bacterium
GGAAGGGTCTCCAATCTCTGGGCCCGCCAGACCTTGATCTCCAGGCGATCCCCGGGATGCAGCGCTACAGTGGCGACGGAGAGGCTGCGGAGGTTTTCCACAGGCGACCGCAGCTCCAGGATCACGTCCCGATCCCGGAGCCCGAGGGAAGCCGCGATCGAATTCAGGGGCGAGCGAACCACCATCACCCCCCGGTGATCCCCCAACCCCATGGCTGACATCTCGCCGTCGGTTTCGATCTCCTTGACCGTCGCCCCGAGCCACTCGGCCGTCGTGGGAAACCGGTAGTCGCGACCCCATCCCCCACTCCGAATCGAGGCGGCCTCAAGAGTGCCAGGGAGCACCGGGGTGCGTGCGATCCGCCGCAGCTCCGGTTTTCGGACTCCGAATCGGTCCATCGGGAAATTGCGAAACCCGACCCGCCTCGCCGGGGAGCCCGCGGCGACCCGGTAATCCCCCTTGAGCGGGGCGCGAAACCGGGCGTCCCCCTTCAACGAGCCAACATCCGCGTGTGACTCCTTCT
>DMJJ01000052.1 GCA_003452185.1 Verrucomicrobiales bacterium
TAGCGACCGACGTCAGGAGGTCGTGCGCGTGAACATTCCCCTCCACCCCACCTCAGCAAGGCCCGTCCGCCGCACCGCAGGGGGGAGGGAAGGCCCGCTCGGCGCGGGCCCACCTCCTCACGTCGGTGGATACAGGAATGCTGCCGACCGCTCCACACCGGCTGCTCCCAGGAAAACTGGCAGCTCTCTCACGAGAGCCGCTACGGCCGTCCACGGTAGCGGGGCATCGTAAGATCCCCGCACTCCTCCTCCCCCAACCCCGTCCCCTGTAGCGACCGAGGTCACGAGGTCGGGCGCGGGAGCATTCCCCTCCACCCCACCTCAGCAACGCACGCCCGCACGGGAACGGGGGGGGGGAAGGCCCGCTCAGCGCGGGCCCACCTCCTCACGTCGGTGGATACAGGAATGCTGTCGACCGCTCCACGCCGGCTGCTCCCAAGAAAGCTGGCGGCTCTCTCACGAGAGCCGCTACGGCCGTCCAAGGTAGCGGGGCATCGTAAGATCCCCGCACTCCTCCTCCCCCAACCCCGTCCCCTGTAGCGACCGAGGTCACGAGGTCGTGCGCGGGAGCATTCCCCTCCACCCCACCTCAGCAACGCACGCCCGCACGGGAACGGGGGGGCAGGCCCGCTCGGCGCGGGCCCACCTCCTTACGTCGGTGGCTACAGGAACCGGAAGGCCCCTCCCCCTCCTCCTCGAAATAAAAAAAACCGGGGAGCGCAGAGCTCCCCGGTTGTGGCGAAGGGTTTGAAACAACCCCGAAGACTAGCGGAGACGGTAGAATCGGGTCTCCGTGGGGGCGGTGACGGTCAAGGGGGATGCCGCGCCAGCGACATCCTTGAACGTGCCCGTGACGCTGGAGGACTCCTGCAGGATCCCTCCCGTCCAGGTGAGCGTGACCGCGCCCCCCGCACGGCTGATGCTGAGGTGCGAAGCCCCGGTGCCCGTCGCAGCTGCGTAGTGGGCCGCAACCTGGGCTGCCGTCAGAGCGTGGTCATACAGGGCCACCTCATCCACAAAACCGGAGTAGGCCCCGTCCCAACCGTTCCCCTTGGCACCAATCGCCCAGCCGGCGTTGTCGACAGCCAGCGGTCCGACGGGATCAGCCACCGAATCGAGGAGGACGCCGTTGCGGTAGAGAGACCACGACGTTCCGTTGTAGGTGCCCACCAGGTGAACCCAGCTCCCGGAGCCGAGATCCCCCTCGGGCACCGGGGTGGTGACGGCGTGCGTATCGGTGCCGTCCGCCGTGCCGAAGGCATAGAGGGAATCAGACCCGTTGCGCTCGATCCGAAGGTAAACCTCGTTGCCCGCAAGGATCGCCCCCTCACGGGTGGCGTCCGGGGCATAGAAGCTCAGGGTCGGAGGGCCATGGGAGACAATGCGAGCCCCGTCGACCTGGGTGGCATCCGGGTTGATCCAGGCCTCCAGAGTGAGGGCTCCGGCAAGGTTCAGGACCGGCGGGTTGTCGAGGCTGACAAACGACTTCGCCGCGGCGGCAAACGCCGCGTTGTCGGGCTCAAACCCTGGATACCCAGGCCCCTGGGGGCCGGCCACGGCGGCGTGGGCGATCACCACAGCGCCGTCGGCGGCGTCACCTGCGACACCGCTGTTGGCAACCGGAGAGGCCGCCTTGTCGTCCAGCCGGAAGTAACTCACGGGCTGGAGAGCGTGCGCAGGCTTCGGCAGGCTGGGGTCGGCCTCGTAGGCTGCCGAAACCACCTCGTACGGGGCGGTGAGAACCAGGTTGGCGTACTCCGCCGACCCCTTGCTGTCGATCCCCGCGGCATAGTGGGCGGCGATCTGGTCGGGAGAGAGCTGCACGTTGTAGAACGCAACCTCGTCGATCCCCCCCTCGAAGGGGTTGCTCCCGAGCCCGGAGGCGGCGTTGTAGGAACCGATCGCGAAGTCGGCAGGATCCCCCACGTCAGGTGCGGCGCTGTTTTCCGCGTAGGTGACGTTCGGATTGGAGGCCGCAAGCACCCCGTTGATATAGATCGAGGCGGTGCCGGTGACGTTGATGGCCCCGTCGGCCCGCTCCCCGCCGCTCCAGGTGGCAACGACATGCTGCCACTCCCCGACAGTGTAAGGGACGCTGCTGACCACATCCTTGCCGCTTCCCCCCTGGCCGGTGTAGAGGCGGAAGTTCCACCCAATTCCCTCGTTGCCACCGACTCCGGCGTAGGAGGCATTCGGGGCCCGCTGGAAGAAGACCCAGCCGGTGCGGTTTCCCGATTTGACGTACCGGTTGTTGATCGGGCAGGCGCCGACGCTCTGGCGGTCGACGGTGGGACGGAACCAGGCCTCGACGGTGAACGGAAGCGTGGCATCCGGATTCATCGCGGCGTTGTAAGGGAGATCGGTCGTCGCACTCCCGTTCCGCCAGTGATAGGTGTAGGCGGTGTCGGAGGCACCCACGAGCCCGCCGGCAACCGGGTGCTGCACCTCGGCCGTGTTCGCCCCATGGCCTCCTGACTGCAGGAGCCCCATGTTGACGGCCACATCCGGGCCGACCGAGGGGTCATCCAGGCGCCAGTAACCCACCGGGCCATCAGACTGAACCAGCCCCTCGTACGCCACCGCCCGCTGGGAATTCTGGGCGTTGTCGTAGTGGGCCTTGATCTGCTCCGGGGTCAGCGCTTTCTTGTAGAAGGCCACCTCGTCCACGCCGCCACGGAACGGGTTGCTCCCCGCCTCGGTGTTGTTGTAGGAGCCGATGCAGAGCCCCGCAGGCCCGTTCTTGGCCTGCTCATCCCCATGATCATCGGTGTTCGCGCTGTAGACCACGTTGCCTGGATCGATGGGCCCGGACCGCACCGCCTCCTCGCCATCGATATACATGATGAGGTAGTTTCCCTCGGGGTGGGTGGTATCCCACACGGTGACCACGTGCTGCCAGACGCCGATCTTGTACGGCTTGCCGCTGGTGATCTGGACGCCGACCGAGGAGCCGCTCCCCTTGTACATCCGGAAGTTCCACCCGACGTCCGTCTGCCCATTGTTATAGGGCCGGGAGTCCGGGTTCCGTTGGAAGTAAACCCACCCCTGCCGGTTGGCGACGCTGCCGGAGTAGCGATTCATGATCGGGGCGGGCCCGACGAAGGTTCCGGCCACCTTGTCGCTGGTCGGGCAGAACCAGGCCTCGATGGTGAAGGACTGCGAGGCGTCGGGGTTCAGCTCGGCGTTCCAGGGGATGATCGCGCGGGCCGTGGAATCAAAGTAGGCTGCGGCATCGTGGCCCCCGACGACCGCCCCGCCGGCGATGGCGTGGACATTGATGTTGGTTGCATTGCCCGCGGCTCCGAGACTTCCGGAGTTGGCATTGAGTTGAGGCCGGGCGGCGGAATCGCTGAAACGGTAGTAGCCGGCCGGCTTGTCCTGCTGCACAGCGGCAGGGTACGTGGCCCCGAAGGCGGGCAGTGCCAGGATGGGCAGGAGCGAGGAGGCGCAAGTCAGGAGGCGCGGACTGTAGGGTTGGGGGGGGTGCTTCATAAGGTTGGTAAGGCTTCTGATTCGGATTTGGCTCGCCACTCATGAATGACTACCGGTCGGCCTGGACTGAACATACCGTCCCCTATCCTTTCCGGTCCCCCCATCCCAGCGTGAGAGAGAGTGCCTGAAAGAGGCCACAAATCATGGGCAGCGGATCTCATTGTTCTACGCAGGGAAGCTAATAGAGTCAATGCAAAGGTCGCATGACGCTTTGGCCCCAATCGCGTGACATCGGTGCATGGGTCCACTCCTCCTCAGCAAGGCACGCCCACACGGGAACGGGGGGAAGGCCCGCTCAGCGCGGGCCCACCTCCTTACGTCGGTGGCTACAGGAATGCTGCCGACCGCTCCACCCCGGCTGCTCCCAGGAAAACTGGCGGCTCTCTCACGAGAGCCGCTACGGCCGTCCAAGGTAGCGGGGCATCGTAAGATCCCCGCACTCCTCCTCC
>DMJJ01000224.1:0-120 GCA_003452185.1 Verrucomicrobiales bacterium
AGCGCAGTTCAATCGGCTACATACTGGAGGATCCCGCCCGTGTTGGGCAGGTTGTTGTACCTCCGCCATGTTGTATCGAAACGCCGTTGCCCGTCTGGTTTTGCCCGTGGTCAGCCTCCC
>DMJJ01000224.1:398-5285 GCA_003452185.1 Verrucomicrobiales bacterium
GTTTTGCCCGTGGTCAGCCTCCCCCTGCTGATGCCGCTTCCCTCCGCCCTGGGCGCCACATCCCGCTGGGCCGCATCGTCAAACCGGATCTATGTGGAAAAGGGGGGCGTGACAACCCTCACCCAGATCAAGGCCGCCCTTCCGAACGCGCCGCTGGAGCTGCTCGACCCCGCCGCCCACATCTGGATGCTGCGCGCGAATATAATCGTGGCGGATGGCACCACGCTCCAGCTCCACGGTCCCTCCCTGGCGGGCGGGGATGTCGGCGAGCTCCGCCTGCTCAGCAACAACTCCACCAACACCAACAGCGTTGTCTCCGTGACGGCGGATTGGGGAACCCTGGACATCGACTCCACGCGGATCGTCTCGTGGGATGAAGCGGCCAACGGACCCGACACCGAGCACGCCCTCTACGGTCGGGCGTTCGTTCGGGTTCGCTCCAGCCTCGCAGCCGACGGCATCACGACACTGCAGTCCCGGATGGACATCCGGAACAGCGAGATCGGCTATCTTGGATCGGACGCCTCGGAGGGTTACGGGTTGAGCTGGCGGGTCATCGGAACCCACCCGGACCCCGCCAAATCGATCCTGGACTACGTCCAGGTGTTCGGGGAGATCCGAAACAGCCACATCCACCACAACTACTACGGGATCTACACATTCGGGCTTGTCGGGGGTGAATGGTTCGGGAATGAGGTGGATCACAACTTTGGCTACGGATTTGATCTGCACGACGATTCCGATCGCGTTTTCATCCATGACAACACGGCGCACGACAACGGCTACCACGGGATCATCGCCTCGAAGCGCTGCGATCATCTCGTCATCCGCCACAACCTCTCCTACGGCAATGCGAGGAACGGAATCATGCTCCACCGGCATTGCGACGACAGCGTGATCGAAGGAAACACCGTTTTCTCAAACCGGATGTCCGGCATCACCATTCTGGACACCGACCGGACCGTGGTGTTCGGAAACACCTGCCTATCGAACGTCGGAGCGGGGATCCGCCTCAGCCTGGGGGCGGCGGACAACCGGATCGAGGGGAACCGGCTCGCTGACAGCGCTGGATACGGATTCCAGTTCTACGCCGGGGGAGACCCGCCCGAGCCCGACGAAGTCGATCCAACAATCTCCGCTCGTCCCCGTCGCAACCAGATCCTCAACAACCTGGTGGCCGGCACGGGGCTTGACCCGATCCGGATCTCCGATGTGGACGACACGCTGTTCGCCGGCAACACGATCACCCAGGCGGCGGGGGGCATTCGGATCTCCACCTGCGCGGGGATTCGTTTCGGGAGCAACTCGATCCCGGACAACATTCTGATCCGGATCGCCGGGGCCCCGACCTTCGACTCCTCCCTTCATGTCTACCAACAACCGCTGCTGAACCTTCAGTTCTCGGATCTTCACGCCTCGGTGAGTCTGGAGGATGCCGGAGGTGCGGTGTTTGACGACATCCCGGGCAGTCTTCTTTCGACGCAGGTCGGGCCTGGCGTTGGCGGGGGTTCCCGCAGCCTCCTGACCCAGTCAACCGCCGGTCCGAACGTGACCATCATCACCCGTGACCTGCAGGTCAGTTCCCCTGGCGGGGATGTGATCGTCACACCGACGCTCTGGCGGCAGGGGGGTGACCACGCGCGGGAGTGGACCGCCCGGGCCGCGGTTCCCCCCACTGGGCCGGTCTCGTTCCGCATTCACGGGCTCCCCCCAAGCCAGCCCTGTTCCATCCTCCGGAACGGGGTCCCTTGGATGACCCCCGTGGCGGACGCCGACGGCGCGGTCGTGGTCACCGATACGCTCGCCTCCCCGGCTGGGGTGGCCTACTCCCTCCACACTACCGTCCAGCTTGCCGTCACGGTCGGCGCGGCCGGAGGGGTGGAGCTTCGGTGGCCGACGACCAACGGGGCTCAGTATCAGGTCCAGACGAGCGAGGATTTGGTGACCTGGACCGACGCCTCCTCACCGATCCCTGGAACGGGGCTCCCCGGTTCGTGGACACAGGATCCCCCCGGGCCCAAGGGGGCCGCGCCCCCGGCGCACCTTTTCTACCGGATCCGGGTGCTTCCCTGACCCCGGGGCGACGGCTGGAGCCGGGCCGTCCGCACGGGCCCGGGATGCATCGAATCGGCACTCGACATCGCCGGGGGACGGGCTACAAGGTTGCCCGAGTCAGACGGTCATTTGAGCAGAGAAAAACCGTATGAGTTTCCAGCCGATTCAGTTCTCGATTCCGCGCCACAGCGTCCAGCAGCGTTTTCGGACGCCGAAGAAGAACATCCCTCAGACGGTCGAGGAGCGGAATCGACTCCTCCATTTCATCCGGAATTACGTCGCGGAGTTCAACCCCGTGCCGCCCATGCCGTCGGAGCAGCTCAAGGAGCACGCCGACAAGGTGATCTCGCTCCTCGGTTATGACCCGGTGTACCGGGAGTACATCGGCGTCCTGATCAACAACGAGATGTGGCGGGAGTCGCTCGCTGCGGTTCCCTTCGAACGCCGTCTCCTCCTGCTTCCGAAATGCCTTCGGGTCGAAAACAAATGCCCGGCCCCCTTTGACGAGTTCGGGCTCCTCTGCAAACAGTGCGGGCTTTGCACCATCCAGGACCTCCAGGCGGAGGCCGAGAAACTCGGCTATGCCGTCCTGGTGGCTGAGGGAAGCGCCATCGTCATGTCGCTCATCCAGACCGGGAAGATCGAGGCGATCGTCGGCGTGAGCTGCATCAGCGTGCTGGAACGCGCCTTCCCGTACATGGAGGCCGCCGCCATCCCGGGGGTTGCGGTGCCGCTCCTGCAGGATGACTGCATCGATACGACGGTCGACCTGGACTGGGTCTGGGAATACATCCACCTCACGAGCGAGGACCGGACCCGCCGCCTCGACCTCGGTGCCCTCCGCGATGAGGTCGAAATGGCCTTCACCCCTCCGTCGCTTGAGCTCCTGATGGGGACCGCGACCGGGGAGACGGAGCGGATCGCCCGGGAATGGCTCGCCCGGGCCGGGAAACGGTGGCGCCCCCTCCTGACCGTGGCCGCCTGCCAGGCGGTGCTCGGCACCACGGGAAGCGAGATCCCTTCCGATCTGCTCAAGCTGGCGATCGCCGTCGAGTGCTTTCACAAGGCCAGCCTCATCCATGATGACATCGAGGATGGGGATGCCGTGCGCTATGGGGCAAAGACCCTTCATGAGGAGCATGGCCTCGCGGTGGCCCTGAACGTGGGCGACCTCCTGATCGGCGAAGGGTACCGGCTCATTGGCGCGTTGAAGGTCAGCGACGCCCAGAAGGTCCGGATGCTCGAGGTCGCGAGCCACGGGCAGCGGGTCCTTTGCCGCGGGCAGGGGGCGGAGCTCTCCTGGATGCGCCAGCCCCACCCGATGCCCCCGGTGCAGGTGATGGACATCTTCCGGCAAAAGACCGCCCCGGCCTTCGAGGTCGCCCTCAAGGTCGGAGCCCTCTACGGCGGCCTGGAGGCGTACGAGGAGGTGGAGGAGGTGCTCAAGGTTTACAGCGATGCCCTGGGGGTCGCGTATCAAATCCGCGACGACCTGACCGACCTCGGGGTCTCCGGAGAGACAAATGACATCGCAGGCCTGCGCCCGAGCCTGCTGCTCGCCATCGCGCACGAGCGGGCGAAGGGTGAGGTGAGGGACCTGACGGCGGCGATCTGGAACCGCCAGTTCCCCCCCGGCATCACCCCGGCCCACATCGAGCAGCTCTATATCGAGCTCAAGGCCGATGAACGGGCCCGCACCCTCCTTGAGACCTACAAGGAGGAGGCCATCCGGTGCCTCCGCGACCTGGAGAACGCGAGCCTCAAGGGGCTGCTGCGCCGGCTGGTGGGGAAGATCTTCAACGAAACCGAGATCAAGGGGTGGTGCAAGGAGTTCGAGCAAAAGAACCTCGAAGCCTCACCTGAATCGATCACGCTTCATTCACCCTTGGCGGCGACGCCGCCCCCCGTCACGGCTGGTACTTGAGGTTCTGGCGGATCTGGGTTTCAACCGACCCGTAAGACTTGTTGCACGGGTTGGCCAGCGCCGCCGCGAGCCCCGAGACGTAGGCCGTCGAGACCGAGGTTCCCGTTGAGAGCCATCTCTGCCCCTCCACCGAGAAGATGGAGGTTCCGGGGGCGATCACATCGATGAAATCCCCCCGGTTCGCGTAGCTGGCGATCTGTCCGCTCCGGTCGCTGGCGGTGACCGCCACCACCCCCGGAAGCGCGGCAGGGTAGGTGGGTGTCGTGACGGGCTGGTTCCCGGCCGCCGCGATGAAGATGACATCCTGGGCTCTTCCCTTGGCGATGATGTCGGCCAGCAGCGCGCTCGAACCCTCCCCTCCCAGGCTCAGGTTGATGATCTTGGCCCCGGCGTTGATCGCCTTGTAGATCCCGTTCGCCACGTCAAAGGTGGTGGCCTGCTCGTTGGGCCCGTACACGTTCACCGGAAGAATCATGAACGGGGCGGTCGTCGCCCCCTTGGCGGAATACTGGTACCCGTTCAGGATGGTCTTGAACATCGACTCGCCATGGAGCGGAGTGGAGCCGGCGGCAGGGGCCGGGGTCGAGCCCGCGACGTCGATGGCCGGCAGGAGGAACGCATCCGAGGGGGAGCCGGTCTTCGGGACGAGGGTATCGATCAATCCGACGGTGACCTTCGAGCAATCATCCGGCGAGGAGGGGGTGAGGGAGTTGTCCCCCAGGTTCGTGAATTCCACCGGGTTGGTGTTTTCGGGGCGGGATGTGTTGAAGTTGCTGTCGATCGAAGCGACATCCTCATTCTGTGCAAGCGCCTTGCGGGCGGCCTCCGCCTCCTACCGACTGAAGTTCGCCAGCGCGGAGGAGGCGGAGGCCGCCCGCAGGGCGCTTGCACAGAATGAGGATGGTGCT
>DMJJ01000164.1:0-5102 GCA_003452185.1 Verrucomicrobiales bacterium
CCGAGGGATTCCGCTTCGACCTCGGACCGACCTTTTTTTTTCCCCGGGTGCTGGAGGAGATCTTCTCGGCGGCCGGGACCCGGCTGCGGGAGGAAGTGGACCTGGTGCGACTCGATCCCCAGTACCGGATTCAGTTCGGGGCGGGAGGCCGGCTCGACTGCGGGCCGGAGGTCGGCAGGATGGAAGAGCAGATCGCAGCGCTCTCTCCGCAGGATGCCCCGGGGTTTCGACGCTTCCTCGATGAGAACCGGACCAAGCTAGCCCTTATGGAGCCGTGCCTGGAGGAGTCGTTCCAGGGGTGGAAGGACCTCCTTCGGGGGAGGCTCCTCAAGGCGCTTCCCCACCTCCGCCCCCACCAGTCGGTCGACACCTATCTGCGCCGCTTCTTCACGGATGAGAGGGTGAGGCTGGCGTTTTGCTTTCAGTCCAAGTACCTCGGGATGTCCCCGTTCCGGTGCCCGAGCCTCTTCAGCATCCTGAGCTTCCTGGAGTACGAGCATGGTGTTTTCCATCCGATCGGAGGGTGCGCGGCCGTCACGGAGGCGATGGCCAGGGTTGCCCGCAGGATGGGGGTGGAGATCCATCTCGACGAGCCGGTCGAGGAACTGCTGTTCGAGGGACGCCGCGCCGTGGGCGTCCGCACCAGCCAGGGGATCCACCGGGCGGATGCCGTGGTGATGAATGCCGACTTCGCACGGGGGATGCAGCGCCTGGTGCCGGACCGGTTGCGACGCCGCTGGACCGATGCCCGGATCGCGCGGAAGAAGTTCTCCTGCTCCACCTTCATGATGTACCTCGGCATCGAGGGCCGCTACGACCTCCCGCATCACACCATCCATATCGCGAGGGACTACGCCGGCAACCTGGCGGACATCGAGGAGCGACACGTCCTGAGCGAGGATCCGAGCTTCTACGTCCAGAACGCCTGCGTGACCGACCCGGGGCTTGCCCCCCGGGATCACAGCACCCTGTATGTGCTCGCCCCGGTGACACATCAACACCCGAATGTCGACTGGACGCGGGAGCGGGGTCGCTACCGGGAGCTCCTGCTCCGCCAGATTCGCAAAGCCGGCTATGACGGCGTGGAGTCACGGATCCGCTACGAGAAGGTGATCACTCCGGCCGACTGGGATTCGCGGTACGAGATCCACCAAGGGGCGACCTTCAACCTGGCCCACTCCCTCGACCAGATGCTTCACCTGCGGCCCCACAACCGTTTTGAGGATCTGGATGGGGTTTACCTCGTGGGGGGCGGGACCCACCCGGGAAGCGGGCTCCCGGTGATTTTCGAGAGTGCCCGGATCACCTCACGGCTGCTGCTCTCCGACCTGGGGGTGGCGGCACCCGGGACCGCCGCCCCTCCCGCGGGGCCGGCCCACGGAGTCGCTTCGCGGTTCCTCCGGGAGCCGCTCGAGTTCATCGCACGGCTGGTCGGCGCCGACGAGGCTCCCCATGCCACCCGGGCGCCCAGCGCCGGCCGCCCCCCGGCCTGAGACAACCATGACGCGGGTGCTGACAACGAGCCGGATCCTCGAGCAGGTTTCCCCCCAGCCCGTGCCCGAAACAGGTCTGGACGCACTCCTCGCCGCCTCACGGGCCGCGGCCAGGCTCTGGCGGGAAGTCTCGCTGCGGGACCGGGTGAGACGGTTGCGCCGCCTGCGGGAGGAGCTCGTACGGGGAGCCGCTGACCTTGCCCTCGAGTCGGGGGCTGCCCGGAGCCGCCCGGCGGCCGAGGCGATGGTGTCGGAGGTCCTGCCGCTCGTGGAGGCGTGCCGGTTCCTCGAGCGGAAGGCCCCTTCGATCCTGCGCCCCACCCGTCCGGGGTGGTGGGGACGTCCCCTCTGGATGACCGGCGTTGGATGCGAGATTCACCGGGAGCCGCTCGGCCTCATCCTCATCATTGCCCCCTCCAATTACCCCCTCTTCATACCCGGGGTGCAGGCACTCCAATCGCTGGCGGCAGGCAACGCCGTCTGGGTCAAGCCAGCCCCGGGGTGCGCGGCGCCGATGAACCTCCTCCAGTCGATGCTGGCCCGGGCCGGCATCCACCCCGACCTCTTCGCGGTGCTGCCCGCCTCGCGCGAGGCGGGGGAGACGGCCCTGCAGGCTTCCGTCGACAAGGTCCTCTTCACAGGCTCGGCGGACACCGGCCGGGGGATCCTGCGACGGCTGGCGCCACGGCTTCTCCCCGCGACCCTCGAGCTGAGCGGATCCGACCCGGTGCTCGTCCGGGAGGACGCCGACCTGCCCCTGGTGGCCCGTGCCCTGGCCTTCGGCCTGACCCTCAACGGCGGACACACTTGCGTGGCCCCGCGCCGGGTGTACGTCCACCGGAAGGTGCACGGATCCCTGGAAACCCTGCTGGCCGAGGAGCTCCATCCCCGTTTTCAACCCTCCCCGATCCCGCGGGAGCTCGCCACCCGCCTGCTCCCGATGCTCTGCCAGGCGTTCGATCAGGGGGCTCGTGTCGTCACCGGAGGCCTGCGACCCGATGGGACGCTCATCGCCCCATTGGTCCTGGCAAACACCCCGCCCGGGATTCCCTTGCTGCAGGAGGATTGGTTTCTCCCGATCCTGAGCCTGGTCCCGGTCGGGGGGGATGACGAGGCGGTCGGGCGTGCGAACGACTCCCGCTACCACCTGGGGGCCGCGGTTTTCAGTGGCGACGAGCCTGCGGCCCGCCTCCTCGCCCTCCGGATCAACGCCGGCGTGGTCTGCATCAACGACCTGATCCTCCCCACCGCCGACCCACGGGTTCCGTTCGGCGGCCGTGGCCAGAGCGGGTTTGGTGCGACGCGTGGGGCGGAGGGACTCCTGGAGCTCACCACCCCCAAGGCCGTGACCTGCACCCGCGGCACCCGCCGCCCGGCCTACCAGGAGCCGGAGCCCGGGGATGGTCTTCTGTTCCAAGGCTATCTGAACCTCGCCCACGGCCGCGGGCTTGCGCAGCGGCTTCAGGGTCTCAAGTCGATCGCGGCTGCCCTCTCCCGCCGCCGCCCCCCCCAACCCAGAAAGAAGAAACCGCAATGAGCCCAAACCCCTCGAGCCCCCGCGTCGGAGTCATCGGATCCGGCCTGGGAGGACTGGCCGCCGCCTGCACCCTCGCCGCCCGCGGTCACGCCGTCGTTGTTTTCGAGCGAAACCACTGGATCGGCGGCAAGGCCGCGGTGCTCGAGCAGGCCGGGTTCCGCTTCGACATGGGCCCCACCATCCTGACGATGCCCTCCCTCCTCAGACGCCTCTTCTCGGAGTCGGGCCGCAGGATGGAGGACTACCTTGACCTGGTCCGGCTCGATCCCCAGTGGCGGTGCTTCTTCCAGGATGGCTCCACCCTCGACCTACGGGAAGACACGGAGGAAATGGCCGATGCCCTGGAGCGCTTCTCCCCCGGGACCGGCTCCGGGGAAGGCTACCGCCGGTTCATGGCCTTGTCGGCACGGCTCAACGACATCTCCCAGCGTCACTTCTTCAACCGACCTGTCGGGGGCCTGCGGGACATGGTCGACCTTAGCCGCTCCTTCGACCCCGCAATCCTTGGCGACATTCTTGCCATGCGGATGGGACGCACCGTCGCGGGCACCGTCCGGGCCTTCAACCCCGACCCCCGCGTGGCGCAGATGATCGACCACTACACGCAGTACGTCGGCTCCTCCCCCCACGGATCGCCCGCCGTACTGTGCGGGATCGCGCACATGCAATCGGACGAGGGAGTCTGGTATCCAATGGGGGGAACGGGAGCCGTCCCCGCGGCCCTGCACAAGCTCGCGCTGGAGCTCGGCGTCGAGTTTCAAACCGGGACCGGGGTGACCCGGATCCTCAGCCAGGGGGGGGCGGTCACCGGAGTGCTGACGACCCGCGGGGAGCGGGTTCCCCTGGCCGGCGTGGTGTCAAACTGCGATTCAGTCCGGACCCACCGGGAGCTGATCCAGGGGGCGCCGGCGATGGTGTTTGAGAGGCGACGCCGCTACGAGGCCGCCTGCTCGGGCGTGGTGCTCTACCTCGGGCTCGACCGGGCGTACGATCACCTCGGTCACCATGACTTTGTTTTCAGCAGGGACCCCGCCGAGGAGTTCGACTTCATCTATCGCAAGGGGGAGCCGGCCCCCGACCCGACCTGCTACCTGGCGGCCACCGCGCGCACGGAACCCGGCACCGCCCCGGCCGGGGGCGAGGCGCTCTACGTCCTGGTGCACACCCCCTATCTCCGTCCGCACCACAACTGGTCCTCGATGCTCCCGGCCTATCGTCGGGTGATCTTGAACAAGCTGAAAACCACGGGCGCGATGCCGGACATCGAAGACCGGATCCGCTTCGAGCGGATCCTCACCCCGCAGGATATCCACGACCGCTACCATGTCCTCGACGGGGCGATCTACGGGCTCGCGAGCCATGGGCGATTTCTCGGCGCCTTCAAGCCCGGGAACCGCTCGCCGGACCTCAACGGCCTCTACCTCGCCGGAGGGGCAGCGCACCCCGGTCCCGGGATGCCGATGGTCCTGATGAGCGGCTGGATTGCGGCCGACGCGCTCGATCACGACGCAGGCCCGCGGAGAGGCCGCAACCCGGTTTCCAAGGCCAAACCCGCGGCCCAGGCCGCGGTGGCAGGATGACACCCGGGCCCACGATCCCCCGGCCCGCCCCACGACCGGCGGGGCCTGGTACGCTGCCCACGGTTCACCGGCCGCTCGTGAAAGCCTTCGCCTGGTACTCGAGGCGTTACATCCGACGCCACTTCCATGCCCTGAGGGTCGCCGGGCTCGACCAGGCGGCGGGCGCCTCCCAAGGGCCGCTGGTCCTATACGCAAACCACTCGGCATGGTGGGATCCGCTGCTGGCCCTGGTCCTTGCGGACCATTGCTTCGGAGACCGCCTCGCCTTCGCGCCGATCGATTCCGGGGCTCTCGCCCGATACGGGATCCTTTCCCGGATGGGGTTCTTCGGAGTCGACCGCGACTCGCGCCGCGGGGCGGCCCGGTTTCTAAGGGTCGCCGGAGAGGTGGTGGCCAGCCCGGGGCGGCTGCTGATCGTCACCCCGCAGGGCCGCTTTGCCGACGCGCGGGGTTCTTCGGAGTCGACCGTGACTCGCGCCGCGGGGCGGCCCG
>DMJJ01000164.1:5335-5667 GCA_003452185.1 Verrucomicrobiales bacterium
GGGCCGCTTTGCCGACGCGCGGGAGCGGCCTCTGCGATTCGCGGCCGGGCTGGGCCACCTGGCCGCCCGCACACCGGGAGTCTCTTACCTGCCGGTCGCCGTGGAGTACCCGTTCTGGGAGGAACGCCTGCCCGAGATCCTGGTCGCTTTCGGTCACCCGTTTCAGCCCCCCTCGGGCATCGAGGCCGATGAGGCCACACGGGTTCTCGAGGATCGCCTGGCGGCCACACAGGACCGTCTGGCGGCCTACTCCCTGGCACGCGACTCGGGTGCGTTCGAACGCCTCCTTCACGGCGGGGCCGGGCAGGGCGGAATCTACGATCTCTGGCGCG
>DMJJ01000164.1:5982-6306 GCA_003452185.1 Verrucomicrobiales bacterium
CACGATCTCACGCCTCCGGGGCAGGAGCTTCCGCAGGGAGCATGGAACACGATGACCCCCGACACCCTCTGCTTCATCTCCCTGGCGCTGGCCGCGCTTCCCGGCACCCTTCTCCTCCTGAACCTCAGGGCCTACGCCCCACCCCCCCCAACCCCTCAGGGCCAACCCCGGGGGGAGGGTGTCAGCCTTCTCATACCCGCACGGGATGAGGAGCGGAACATCGAGGCAACGCTTCGAGCCGCCCTGGCCAGCCCCGGGCCCTCCCTGGAGGTGCTGGTCCTGGATGACCATTCCTCCGACCGCACCGCTGAAATTGTACGAGGG
>DMJJ01000513.1 GCA_003452185.1 Verrucomicrobiales bacterium
GCCGGCCTGGAACTCAAGGCCATCGCCGCCGCGGTGGTGGGCGGGGTGGCGGTGTCCGGTGGCCGGGGCACGGTCTGGGGGGTGGCGCTCGGCCTGGCGTTGCTCGGATGCATCAACCCGGCCCTGACCCATCTGCACGTGGAGGCGTATTGGGAGAAGGCGATCCAGGGCGGGATCATCCTGCTGGCGGTGGTCGTGGACGGCGCCCGGCGCCGGCGGGGGGGAGAGCGGGGATGAAACAGCTCCCGCCCACGGCCCCGGGCGCCCCGCGAGGGGGGCGCCATGAGCTCATCCTCCTTGCGCTGGTGCTGCTGGAGTGGGGCTACTTTTGCGCCGTGGGGCGCAACTTCGCCACCCGCGACAGCACGTTCGACATCCTGAGGCATTCGGCGGAGATCGGGCTTCTGGCCCTGGCGATGACCCCCGTGATCCTGACCGGGGGGATTGATCTCTCGGTCGGGTCGCTCCTCGGCCTCTGCGCCATTGTGTTCGGGAAACTCTGGCGGGATGCCGGGCTGAGCCCGGCGGTCGCGGCGGCGATCACGCTCGCCGTGGGAGCCCTCGCCGGGGGGGTGAATGCCGGGCTGATCGCCTGGCTCAGGCTTCCCCCCCTGATTGTTACCCTGGGGACGTACTCCCTCTTCCGCGGGCTGGCCGAAGCAGTGACGCACGGGGTCGACACCTTCACCAACTTCCCGCCAGGGTTTCTCTTCCTCGGGCAGGAACGCGTTCTGGGGATTCCTGCCCAGGCACCTCTCTTCGCCCTGGTGGCCGCGGGGGTCTGGGTGCTGGTGCATCGGACCACCTATGGCCGCGCCTGGCGGGCGATCGGGTTTGCCCCCGAGGGGGCCCGCTATGCGGGGCTTCCGGTGGGGCGACGGGTGGCGCAGGTGTACCTCTTCGCCGGCCTTGTGTCGGCCCTGGCCGCGATCCTCTACACCGCGCGCCTCGGACAGGCGAAGGCGGATGCCGGGACGGGGTACGAACTGTTCGCCATCACGGCTGTGGTGCTTGGCGGAACCAGCATCTTCGGGGGGTCCGGCTCGGTCCATGGGACCCTGCTCGGGGTGATCGCCATCGCGGTGCTGAACAGTGGGCTGGTTCACGCCATGCAGCCTCGGGAGGTCGCGGGCATGCTGACCGGCCTGCTGCTTCTGGCGGCCCTGGCGGGAAGCCTCCTCCCGGCGAAATTGCGTGCCTGGGGCCGTCGCCCGGGCAACTGATTCCCGCTTCCCCCGCGGGCCCCGCTCCGCCATGATCCGGCCCGAACACCTAAGATCACCCATGCGCACTCGATTCCTCCCTGCGTTGCCCGCGATCCCCCTTTTCGCCCTGCTGCTGTTTGCCGCCGGGTGCGGCCCCGGCTCCTCCCCCTCCGGCTCTCCCTCCGAAGGGCCGGGCGGGGGAGCCGCCCCAGGGCGTCGGGTGACGATTGCTCTCATGCCGAAAAGCAAGGGGAACGCGTACTTCATCTCCTGCAGGCAAGGGGCCGACCAGGCCGCGAAGGAGCTGGGGGCCGATCTCGTGTTCGATGGCCCGACGGATCCCGATCCGGCCAAGCAGAACGAGATCATCGAGAACTGGATTACCCTGGGTGTGGATGTCATCGCCGCCGCTTGCGAGAACAAGGAGGGAATCTCCACCGCGCTCCGCAAGGCGCGCCAGAAAGGGATCAAGGTCCTCACCTACGATTCCGATGCGGTCCCCGACGCCCGCGACTTCTTTGTCAATCAGGCCACGCCCGAGGGGATCGGAAACGGCCTGATGGACGAGGCCGCGCGGCTGCTCGATGGGAAGGGGGACTTCGCGATCATCACCGCCTCGCTGACCGCCGCGAACATGAATGAATGGCGCAAGCACATTGAGGCCCGCCTCGCGGCACGGTATCCCGGGATGCGCCTGGTGGCGGTTCGTCCCTGCGACGACCTGAAGGACAAGGCCCAGGCCGAGGCCACGGCCCTTCTGGCGGCGAACCCCGGCCTGAAGCTGCTGATGGCAATCTGCTCCCCCGCGGTCCCGGGGGCTGCCGAGGCGGTGAAACAGGCGGGAAAGACCGGGGCCGTGAAGGTCATCGGGCTGGGGCTCCCGAGCGAGAACCGCCGCTACCTCAAAGAGGGGGTGACGCAGAGCGTGATTCTCTGGAAGACCATCGACCTCGGATACCTCACCGTGCACGCCGCCCATTCCCTCGCCACGGGGGGCCTGAAACCGGGGGCGACGGCCTACACCGCCGGGCGTCTGGGCGCGATGGAGCTCCGGGGGGACAACATCCTCCTGGGCCAGCCGTTCATCTTCAACCGGGAGAACATCGATCAGTTCGACTTCTGACGCCCGGCCCCCATGCCCCCGATCCTCCCCCCCTGGCCGCAGAACTACGACCCCCTGGGCAACGCGCTTCTCTCGACGGTCGTGGCGGCGGTGCCGGTGGTGGTCCTCCTGGGATGCATCGGATGGCTGCATGTCCGGATCCATTGGTCGGCCCTGATCGGGCTCGGAGCCGCGCTCGCGGTCGCGGTCGGGGCATTTGGCATGCCGGCCCGGATGGCGGGGATGGCTGCGGTGTACGGCGCGGCCTACGGGTTGATCCCGATCGGATGGATCATTCTGAATGTCCTTTTTCTGCACCGGCTGACGGTCGAGCGGGGGCTGTTCGGGGTGCTGCGGGACAGCCTCGCCCGGGTGGCCCCGGACGCCCGCGTGCAGCTGATCCTGATCGCCTTCGCCTTCGGCGCCTTCATTGAGGGGATGGCCGGGTTCGGAGCCCCCGTTGCCATCACGGGGGCGATCCTGATCCAGCTCGGGTTCAGGCCGCTCCACGCCTCGGGGCTGGCGTTGATCGCCAACACCGCCCCGGTGGCCTTCGGCTCCCTGGGAATCCCGCTCACCACGCTGGGCCAGGTGACCGGACTCGACTTGATGAAGCTTTCGGCAATGGTGGG
>DMJJ01000044.1 GCA_003452185.1 Verrucomicrobiales bacterium
GCCCCGGGGCGGGCTCCCGGGCCGCGACGGCGCCCCGCTTGGTCCCCGCCCCCGGGACCGCCGGGGCCACCGCCCCGCCCGCCGCGGCCAAATCCGCCCATCGGGCCGCCGAACCCAACCTCGCGACGGGCCTCGCTCACCTTCTCGATCCGGCCGGAGATCAGCTTCCACTCGTCGTCGTTCTTGATCTCAAGCTGCTCGCGGTAGCGATCCATCATCCGTTGACGGAACTGCTCGGGATCGAAATTCCCCCGCGGAGGCCGGTCGCCCCCGCCGCCAGGGCCGCCCGCCGGAGGAGTCACCGCCGCAGGGGCGTCCTGCGCCTGACTGAGAAGGGATCCCCCGACACACAGAGCGGCCGAAAGCACCAGGGCCGCGCACCTGCCATTGATAGTTCGCATAAAAGGTCGTTGATGAGTTGTTGTTGGCCTACGTCCACCTGGGTAGCGGACGGCATCCGTCGCCCGCTCCCAACACACAGCTATGCCCGACCCAATGCAGGGATCATGCCATCGGGAAGCCCCCGCCAAACCCCACCCCCCTCCTGGTTGGCGCGCAGGTTTTGCGCACCGGAAGGCCCGGTTGTGCAATCGGTGCGCAGGGGGAGAGAAGGCTGATTGCTGCGGGATCGCGGCTTGCAGTGGGCGGGGGGGCCGAGGCAGTCTTGGGGGCCCCCGGGTGGAACCGATCGCAGGGTGCGTTGGGATGGCGGAACGGCGCGCCTTTTGTGATGCGAGCTCCGGGGGGTTGTGCTGGCAGTGCGACCGAGAACCCGCCGAACGACTACGCCACGATGAAGATGACGATCCGACTCCTTGCCATTGCCTCAGCGATGACGCTCCTCTGCGGCGCTTCGCGCGCGGCTGACGCGACGCCGATCGAGGAAATCCACGCCGCTGTGAAAAAGCTGGCCCTGGCCACCAACTACAGTTGGAGCATCCACACGGAGAATGTGAACACGAACTCCACCCGGAAAGCCCCGAGCCCGGTGGATGGCAAGACCAGCTCTGAGGGGATTACGGCCCTGGTATTTCATCGCCCGGACACCACCCTCGAGGTCTACCTGCGCCAGACCAACGGCGTGGTGAAGTTGAAGGACCAATGGAAGACCCTCAAGGACGCGGCTGAGATCAACGAGCCTGCGGGGCGCAATCCCGCGCGGTATTTGGCCAAAATGGCGACCGCCTACCGTACCCCGGCGGAGGATGCCCGGGTGCTGATGGCCTCCATGGTGAAGGTGGAGAAGGTGGTCGACGCGATCGAAGGGGACCTGACCAGCACCGCGACTCACGACCTGATCGCGAACGGGTCCCGCCGGGGGGATAACCTTCCGCCCGGGCTGACCGACCCCCATGCCTCGGTGAAATTCTGGATCAAGGAGGGGTCGGTGGAGCGGTTCCAGTATCACATCAGCGGCTCGATGACCTTTGGGGCCACGGAGGTCAAGCTCGACCGGCTCACCACCGTGGAGATCAAGGATGTGGGAACGACGAAGCTTGAGGTTCCCGACGAGGTGAAGCGGCTCCTCGCTCCCTGAGGCCCCCGGACCCTTTTCCCCCAATGAACGGAGTCACCATGAATCGCCTTCCGATCCGCCTGCTCGCGGCCGCAGCCGCCCTTCTGCTTCTCCCCTCCCCTCTCCCGGCCCAGGAGTGGGCCAAGCCCATGCTTGAAAAATCCCCGCGCCATCTGGAGTGGGTCAAAGTGCGCCATGGGAATCGGGAGGTGAACTGCTTCATTGCGTTTCCCGAGGTCAAGGAGAAGGCCACCGCGGTGGTGGTCATCCATGAGATCTTCGGCCTGAGCGACTGGGTCCGGACGGTGACGGACCAACTGGCTGAGGCGGGCTACATCGCCATCGCCCCCGACCTCCTCTCGGGGGCGGCCCCCAAGGGCGGCGGCACCGATGAGCTGGGGAGCGGGGATGCGGTCCGGAAGGTGATCGGGTCGCTGCCTCCCGACCAGATCACCGCCGACCTGAACGCGACGGTGGACTACGTTGCCAAGCTTCCGGCGTGCAACGGCCGCGTGGCTGTGGGGGGATTCTGCTGGGGGGGCGGCCAGACCTTCCGGTTTGCGAGCAACAACCGGCAGATCAAGGCCGCATTTGTCTTCTACGGTTCCGGGCCTGACAAGGCGGAGGAGATCGCCCGCATCGGGATCCCTGTCTATGGGTTCTACGGGGAGAACGACGAGCGGGTGAACTCCACGATCCCCCTCTCCAAGCAACTCATGTCGAAGGCCGGCAAGACGTACGAGCCCGAGGTCTTCGACGGTGCGGGGCACGGGTTCATGCGCGCGGGGCAGGCCCCGGATGCCAACCCCGGACTCCGGGCGGCCCGCACCCGCGCCTGGACACGGTGGAAGGATCTGCTGAAGAAAGTCTGATCCCATTCGTCCTTCCCTGAGTACACTCGGCTACGGTCCGTCGGTTCATACCACCTTGCTATTATGTCGATGAAGGTTCGATTCCTCTGCTCGATCGCCCTCCTGCACGCAGCGCTTCTGCTCTCCAGCCCGGCGGCCCCCGCCCCGCTCCGGATCTTCATCCGCGCGGGGGCGAAGACCCACGGCCCGGCTGAGAACGGACTCCATGACCATCCCCGGTTCCTGGGGGATTGGACCCGGCTCCTTGCCGAGCGCGGTGCCCAGGTCGACGGGGGGATGACCTTTCCGACCGGGGACCAGCTTGCCCGGACGGACGTGCTGCTGATGTTCGCGGCGGAGGCGGGATCGATTGCGGGGGAGGACCGGGAGCACCTCGACACGTTTCTGAAGCGCGGCGGGGGGATCGTCTGCCTGCACGATGCGGTCTGCGGGACGAATGCCCCCTGGTTCAAGACCATCATCGGGGGGGCCTGGGAGCACGGGCGCTCGAAATGGTTCGAGGGCCCCCTTTCCTTCTATTACGTGAACCAGGACCACCCTATCACGGCGGGGTGCTCGAACTTTGACATTGATGACGAGCTGTACTGGGACCTGCACATGATGCCCGAGGCGAAGGTCCTCGCGGGAACCTGGATCCCGGACAAGCGCAACACCCGGGAGGGGCGTCCCTATCCCCACATCTATGAGGTCGCCCCGCAGATGTGGACCTACGAGCGGACCCTTGAGGGCGGAGAGCCCTACCGGGCCTTCGTCTCGATCCTGGGGCACAAGTATCCGACGTTCCAGCAGCCGCATCATCGGGCGGTCGTGCTCCGTGGGATTGCCTGGGCCGGCAAGCGCGAGGTCGACTCCCTCTGCCGGCCGGAGGAGCTCGCCACCCTGCGGTATCCCGAGGGGGGCCCGACCGCCCCGGAGAAGGCCGGGGCCCGGCAGGAGGTCCACCCCGAGTTCAAGATGAGCCTCGTGGCGGCCGAGCCGCTGATCACCAAGCCGATCGCCATCGATTGGGACCCCCAGGGCCG
>DMJJ01000147.1 GCA_003452185.1 Verrucomicrobiales bacterium
GAGCTTCGCCCCCGTCACCTTGACGCCATCGTGTCCCTCACGGCCCGGCTCCTTCACGGAGTAGTCCTTGGATCCGTAGCTCGCGGCATACCGGTAATTCCACTGCTCGAGGTCGTAGCTTCCCACATCCTCGGCCGTCGACCGATCGAGCGGCTGGGTGAACGTCAGCTTCAATCCGTTGCGGTGCACCTGGAGCCCGGTGAGCTCGTGGACCGCCGCACCGGTGTAGCGGACCCGTTGCAGGCACCCATCCCGCACTCCGGCGGTCTGCCACCCTTGCGACCCCACCACATAAAGCTGCCCGTCCTGGGGCCGGAAGGTGCCCCGCATCGCGCCTGAAAGAAACCTGCCCTTCAACGGGATGACTCCTCCCTGGGGATGCCCATCGACCACCTCACGCAATACGAGGTAGTACGCCGCGCGTCCGAAGGAGAGGCTGAGCATCTGCCCCTGGAACGGGCCCCAACGATCACTGGTGACCCAGACCTGGCTTCCCGTGGAGTTGTCGACGGGATGCGGGATCCAGCAGAGCGGTGGCTCGTAGCCGGCGGGGTGCGCACCATCGACACGGGGTCCGCCAAACCCGTAGTACGACCCGGGGATCACCTCAGAAATCTGTGACGACGGGGTCCAGTTCCCCTGCTGGGGGGTGACGGTGATCACACCCGCGGGACCGACCGACATCCCGTTCGGATTGCGCCACCCCGTGGCAAGCGTCTGGCTCTCCTTGCCGTCCGCGGAGATCCGGTGCACGCCCAGAGGGTCGACGTAGTAAAAGTTCCCCGCGGCATCCCGCTCCAGGCTTGTGACGTAGTCGTGTCCACCGGTCGACGTCTGGATCAGGTTCGAAAAGTTGCGGTACTCATCCGCCTCCCCGTCCCCGTCGCGATCCTCCAGCACCGTGATCTGATCCCGTCCGAGGACAAAGACCTTGTTCTCCCTCACCCTCAACCCCAGGGGCTGGAACAGCCCGGTGGCAAACCGGTGCCAGACCAGGTTCTGGAGCCCGGCATCGATGCCGCTCACGATCCAGACATCCCCGTGGATCGTGCAGACGGCGGCATCCCCGTTCTCCAGGAAGTCGACCCCCGAGGTGAAGAAGAGCGCCTTGTACGGGTTGTCGTACGGGACCGTGAGGGTGTCGATGAGGTAGGGTTGGGAACCGATCCCGGGCTGGCCCCGGGTCGTGATCGGCTTCCATCGGGCCGCGCCCTTTGGGGCGAGGCGGGCGAGGTCCTCCAGTCCCGACCGGTCCCGTGCCAGCCCCACCGCTGTCTCAAGCTCCCCCGGGCTCCCGGCCCAGAGAAACACCTTGAGCCGGACCGGGCCCTGGGAGGCGGGGAGCTGGAGGGTGATCTTCCCCTGCGGGCTGGCGTCGGCCAGCAGCGTGGCGCCGGCCCCGGCAACAAAACATCCCACCATCGACTCCCCTTTCTGAAGGGTTGCCGCCGCGAGCCCAGCGCGGCCGCCGCTCGTGCTCCCGAGGGCATCCCTCAGCTCGATGAGGTCGAGGGTGAGCCCCCCGGTGTGCGGGGCCACGTTCATCGAGCGGGTGAAAAGCGTCACCCTGCCTTGAGACTCCACCCAGGGGCTTTCCTGAACCTCGGCATCCCCGACGTGGTACCGGAGGAGGACCCGGCTTCCCTGCAGCGTGAGACCGTCATACCGGACCCGGGCTCCGGACCCGTTCCATCCCCCGGCGGCGGGGGAGACAAGTTGCACCCGCCCCGCCGGCTGCGGCGCGCCCAGCAGGCCAAACCGCGTCGTGGGAAAGGTCAGAAAGCCCCCGGTCCAGGCGGCTCGCAGGGTTCCCGCCCCGGTGTCATACGCAACGGCTCCCTCCTCATGCTCCCCCAGCCGGATTGAAAGCCCTTTGGCCACCATTCCGTTGGGGGCCGGGAAGTTGTTCGCCACGAATGGCCCCACCTCCATCTGCTGCCACCGGGCGTCGACCCAATCCCCCTCGACCTGTGCCGCCGGCTCCTTGTGCGCTGCAGGCGGAGGGCTCGGGGCGGCGCCTTTGGCGGCTGCCGGCCTGGCCTCGGCGGCCGCGGCCGCAAGGGAGCCCTGGAGGGTCCATTGGCTCCCGGGACGGGGGCCGACCGTTCCCAGGGTGTTTCGAGGAGGATCTGCGCTCAAGGGGGAGAGGCCGGCGGCCCAGGTCACCCCGCGACGGATCAACGGGGCGGCCGCGAGGAGGCTCTTCGCATCGTGCCCCAGCACGGTCTGAAACACATGCGAGGGGCCAAAATCATAGGCCCACGCCATCGGCTCCTCCCTGCCGGTCTGCGCCGAGTGGGCCGTCGCCAGCGCCTCGATGGGGACCTCGCCCGCCTGGTCATGGTAAAGCTCGTCCGTGGTGTCAAATCCCCCGAGCCCCGCCGTGATGGGATGCCGGACCCCGGTGATCGAGACATGGAACGGACCGTAGGCATCGTGGCCGCTTCCCCCCTGATGGTTCCAAACCCGGCGCACCACCTGACGGTAGTACGGCCAGTCCGATTCCGCCGCCTTGGGCAGGGAATAGTGAAAGGCGCCATTGGCGAAGTGAATCACCGCGAGCGCCCCTCCCGAGGCCATGTAGTTGGTGAACCCCGCGCGGGCCGGGGGGCTGAGTCCTGGGCGTTCCCAGTTGGCGTAGTTCAGCACCACGAGCCGGTACCGGTTCTCGGTGACACGGGTGGTTTCCGGGTTTTCGGAGACATCCACCTTCAACCTGGGGTCCTGCTCCAGCACGGGGATGAGGGCCGCGGTCTTGGCCCGCCAGTCATGCGCCGGATGATCGGCCCCGGTCACGATGACCGCATTCACCCTCGGCTCCAGGGTGCTCCGGATCCCTGCCGACGGCACCTCGCCATGGGCGGTCCAGACGATCGCGTTCAACATCAGGCGACGGAACTCCGGCACCCACCAGTTTTCAAAAAAGTGTCCTCCAGTGAATCCGAACCCCCGCCCCCCACCGGCCCGTTCCACGGCCCAGCCAACGGCATTGCGCCGCACATCCCCGGTCCCCTCCTTGACGACGATCGGCACCAATCGCGGATCCCCCTCTCGGAACCGCATGTTGAAATAAAACTCCTCCCGCAGCGGAAAGGGACCCACCCCCCGCGTGATCGGATGCGCCGGCGCGACGGGAGTCACGGTCCAGTCCCCCGTCTGGATCGCCGAGTACCAGTGGTTCTCCCCGGTCCCACGCTCGTAGTCGAAGTACCCACCCACCCACTCCGTGATCTGGTCATGAACCCGGACCGGGTGAAACGTCGACCAGTGAAAAAACACGATCCCGCACCCCCGCTTCATCTGGCGTTCGAGCTGCGCGAACCGGTCTCCCACGTAAAGGGGATGATCCGCCTCCCGATGATCCGAACCCCCGCTCGTCAGCAGGATCGTGTCGGCATCCTCCAGGGTTGCCGGATCCGCCGGCCACCCGTTGAAATGGATCTCCGTCCGCCACCCCGCCAGGTCAGGCGAGGTATCCAGGCACTGTTTCAGGAGGGTCACGTTTTTCTCGTACTCGTGGGCCTCCTTTGGATGGGAATCAAGGGGACCGGCAATGAGGAGGATCTTTCCCGCGAAGGCGGCGGTGGGGAGCATCCAGAGCACCAGGGAGAGGAGTCGGACCGGGGTCCGGCCCCCCGGGGAACGGGTCGAACGGGGCGTGGGTGGCATGCCGCGGAGCGTAGCCCCAGCCCGCAGCGGTTGGGAAGCACGGATGCCTCCCCCCCACCCGCAGCGCCCCTCGGCATCCCATCGGTCGCCCGGGATTCCGCCCCCCTGCCCCCCGGGGTCCAGCCACCGAACCGGCGCACCGCACTCAAGCTGGCGTTTTCGGCGTGAGCGGCTATTCTCCCATCCCGTCATGCGTGCAAGGCCATCTTTGGGTCTCCAGGGGTTTCTCTTCC
>DMJJ01000003.1:0-343 GCA_003452185.1 Verrucomicrobiales bacterium
GTCTTGAGGATTTCGCAGAGACGGTCGAGGCACTCGCAAGGGTAGAGCTCGCCGGTCGAGACGCAGTTTCGGAAGAAGATCCGGGCGAAGCTTTCGGCCAGGACCACGCGGCAGTTGGCCGAGCCCATGGCGATCGGAGCGTGCTCCCGGGAGCTGCCGCATCCGAAGTTCTTTCCGCCGATGACGATGGGGTAGTCGCTGTCGAGTTTGCCGGCCGCCACAAACCGGGTCGGGTAAAGAGAATCGGGCAGGCCGCAGAGGGCGTAGCTCCCAAGCTTCTCGTACTCCTCGGCGATGGTCGGCACGAGGTTGAGGTACTGGGCGGGGATGATCTGGTCGGTGT
>DMJJ01000003.1:368-5051 GCA_003452185.1 Verrucomicrobiales bacterium
AAGATGTCGGCAAAGCTCGGCGCGATCACGGCGCGGAAACCGAAATCCTGCAGCGCCCAGGGCGCGTGCTCGCGCGAGCTGCCGCAGCCGAAATTTTTCCCCGCCACGATGATCGGGAACGCGCTGTCGAGCTGGCGGTCCGCGACGAACCGCGTGGGATAGAGCGCGTCTGGCAGGCCGATCATGGCGTAGGCGCCGAGCTTTTCGTATTCCGCCGGGATGGTCGGCACGAGCGTGAGATACTGCGCGGGAATAATCTGGTCGGTGTCGATGTTGTCGCGCACCACGTAAACCGGCCCTGTAAAGACGGACTTCATAACGCCAGAATGTGCTTCTGGCACCGCCCCTTGGACAAGCCTTTTTTCCCGCTTGGCATTCGGGCGCGGCTTTTACAACCTCCCCTCCCCGTGCTCTCCGGCCAGGGAGCCAGGGATGAACCGATCTGCCGGGGCCCCGTAGGGGAGGGGCCGTTCCCCACCCAGTTGTGCCGCCCAAAGCAACAGCCCCGCCTTCCAGCGTGATGAGCCTGCGGCTCGATACCCTCCGGGGGGTCGGGCCGGAGCGGGCGGCCCAGCTCTCGCGCCTCGGGCTGGTGACCCTGGAGGACCTTTTCCTCCATCGCCCCCGACGGCACGAGGACCGCACCGCCCGGCTCAACATCCGGGATCTCAAGCTGGAGATGGTGGGGACCATCCGTGGGAGGGTTGTCACCATGGGGGTCAGCCGGTTCCGCCGGGGGGGGCGGAGCCTCTTCGAACTCGTGGTGGAGGATGGGACGGGGCGGCTCCATTGCCGCTGGTGGAACCTCCCCTACATGCAGAACTATTTCCGGGTTGGGGCCGATGTCTTCATCCACGGAAAGCCGATCTCGATGAAGCCCCGCACCATGGATCACCCGGAGACGGAGGTGATCGATGAGGATGCCGAGAGCTGCCTTCACCTCAACCGCATTGTGCCGGTTTACCCGTTGACCGAGGGGCTGCCCCAGCGATGGCTCCGGGCGTTTGCGTGGCACCAGGTGGGGGAGTTCGCCTCACGGGTCCCCGACCCCTGGCCCCCGGGGATGCTCCCTGGGCGCCCGAGCCGCGCGGAGGCGGTGAGGGGAATCCATTTTCCGGCGACCGTGGCTGAGCGGGATGCGGCCCGCGAGCGCCTCGCGCTCGACGAATTCATCGCCCTCCAGATGACGCTCCAGACGCGGCGGCGAACTCTGGAGGCAAAATCGACAGGAATCCCGTGCGCCGGCGACAACCGCCTGATCAAGCCATTCCTGCGCCGGCTTGGGTTCACTCTGACCCCCTCCCAGACCGAGGTGCTCAGGACGGTGCGACAGGATCTCGGGGGCCGGCACCCGATGCGGCGCCTCCTCCAGGGGGATGTGGGCTGCGGCAAGACCGTCGTGGCGGCCTGTTCGGCTCTCATGGCGCTGGAGAGCGGCTGGAGCGTGGCGCTCATGGCACCCACGGAGATTCTCGCGGCGCAGCACCACCGGAATTTTCAGCGCTGGTTCGACGGCTTCGGCATCCGGGTGGACCTCCGGACCGGAAGTCGCAAGGAGGAGGGGAAGAGGGCCGAGGCGGGGGGACCGGTTCTTTTTGTGGGAACCCATGCCCTGATCGAGGAGTCGTGCGGGATGAGCAACCTCGGGCTGGTCATCATCGATGAACAGCACAAGTTCGGCGTCGGCCAGCGGGAGAAGCTGCTCCGCAAGGGAGCCTATCCCCACCTCCTCGTGATGACGGCCACGCCGATCCCGCGCACCCTCGGCCTGACGTTGTACGGAGATCTCGACCTTTCGATCATACGACACTCCCCGGGAGGACGGGGGGAGGTGCGAACCTTTGTGCGGGGGGAGGACCGTCTCCCGAGGGTGTGGGAGTTCCTGCGTCAGAAGCTTCGCGAGGGACGCCAGGCCTACGTCGTTTACCCCCGGGTCGAGGACTCGGGGGGCGTGGGGCTCAAGGCGGTCAAGCAGGAGTATGCCCGTCTTCGCGAGCTCCTCGCCCCCTCGGCGGTCGGGCTCCTCCACGGGCGGCTTGGAGCGGAGGAGAAGCAGTCCGTGATCGAGGCGTTCCGCGAGGGCCGGGTCCAGGTGCTCGTGGCCACGAGCGTGATCGAGGTCGGGATCGACGTCCCGAACGCCAGCGTGATGGTGATCGAGAGCGCGGAGCAGTTCGGGCTGGCCCAGCTGCATCAGCTCCGGGGGCGGATCGGCCGCGGCGCTCACGAATCCTTTTGTGTCCTGGTGGGGGACCTCCGTTCCTCCGAGGCCGCGGAGCGGCTTGGAATCCTGGAGCGGACCCGCGACGGGTTTGAGATCGCGGAGGCGGACCTCCGGCTGCGCGGCCCTGGTGAGCTCGTGGGCAGGGAGCAGAGCGGGATGCCGGGGTTCCGGTTCGCCGACCTTCGGTGGGACCTTCCGCTCGTGGAGGAGGCGCGGGAGGCGGCCAGGAGGATCCTGGATCAGACGCCGTAGTTTGGCACCATTCCCCCCGAGGCGCCCCGCCACCAGGTGCGTGCGATGAGGTGGAGCTTCTGCAGCTTGTTCAGCCGGGTTGGCCGGGGCCCGAAGACATCAAAGCGTCGGGACTCGAGCTTTCGGAGGAGCCTCCAATAAACCGATCCCATCAACTCGGCAGCGATCATCGACCTGCGGTCCTCGGGAGGCAGGGCCTCCAGGGCCAGGTGGTAGTAGTGCCGTGCCCGCGCGGCAACGCTCTCCGCCAGCCGCTCAAAGCGATCCGAGTACTGGTGGCTGAGGATCTCCCGGGCCGTGACCCCGAAGCGGTCCAGCTCCTCCTGCGGGAGGTAGATGCGCCCCCGCTCCGCGTCGGTTCGCACATCCCGGAGGATGTTGGTGAGCTGGAGGGCCTTTCCGAGGTGCAGGGCGTAGTCTCGGCAGCGCGGGTTCTGGTACCCGAAGATCTCGATGCTCAGCAGGCCGACAACCGATGCCACCCGGTAGCAGTAGTGCTCGAGCTCGTCGAACGTGGAGTAGCGCTTGATATCGAGGTCCATCTCGCATCCCCGGATCAGCTCGTCGAACAAGGCGAAGGGAAGCTTGTGGGCCGTGATGAACGGTTGGAACTCGCGGTTTACCGGGAAGCGTGGTTTTCCCTCCGGGCTGCAGGCGAGGGCGATGTCCTCACGCCACGCGGCGAGCTGGCGTCGGCGTTCCTCGGGGGGCGTCTGCTCGTTGTCGGCCACATCATCGACCTCCCGGCAGAAGGCGTAGAGGGCCGACATTCCGTCCCGCTTCGGCTTGGGAAGGAGAATGAAGGCGAGAGCCAGGTTGGAGGCGCTCTTTTTGGTGATGTTGCGACTCTGCTCCATGCCTGTCGGTTTACCGGGGGGAGGCCGGTGCGGCCCCGCCCGGTCCATCCTCGCGCGCGGGCGGGAGCCCGCCCCGCTCCTTGAGCGTCGGGTTGCGGGGAAGCTCCTCGGGGTGCCGTGAACGGCGTCGGCGACGGCCGGAGCCGCGCTGCTCCCCCCCCTCGTACAAAACCCCGCTCGATCGTCCGCCGAGCGCCGAGTGCCGGGAGCGGCGCCGGAAGAAAAACGCCCAGCCAAAGAGTGTCACCCCGAGGAAGAGGATGACGATCAGCAGGATCAAGGTCTCGGTCGGCCCTCCCAGCGTTCCTCGAAACGGGGACCAGAGAAGCGGTGCAGGGGGGGGCGTTTCCAGGGTGCCGGTCTTGGGCTCGGCTTGGGGTGCAAGAGGGGCTGAGGGCTTCGCCCCCTCCTCTTTCGCATCCGCCATCAAAACAATGGTCTTCATTCAACCGGTTTATCGGCTTGGGACGGCGGGGCTTCATCCCCCACATCGCTTCCCCCGTGAATGCTCAGCCGCTGCATGCGGTATCTCAAGGCATGCCGGGTGATCTTGAGCTGCTCGGCCGTCCGGGTCAAAGAGTCATTGTTCTGCTGAAGGGCCTGCTGAATGAGCTCCTTCTCATACCCGGAGAGCAGCTCGTCGAGCGTCTGGGTGCCGTTGATGACCGGCAGATCTCCCTTTCGCAGTTGGGCTTCCAGCCGAAAGTCGGGAAGGCTCTGCGATTGAATCTCCTGCGTTGGCTCGAGGATCACGGCCCGCTCGATCGCGTTCCGGAGCTCCCGGACGTTCCCCGGCCAGTGGTGGGAGAGGAGCTTCTGCTTGGCTGCCGGGCTGAGCCCCCGGAGGTTCCTCCCCATGGAGGTCGAGAAGTGTCGCAGGAAATGCTCGGCCAGAAGGATGATGTCGTTCCCCCGGGCCCGGAGGCCGGGGGGGGTGAGCTGCATGACGTTCAGACGGTGGAACAGGTCCTCCCGAAACTCATTCTGCTGGATCGCCTCGACGATGTTCCGGTTGGTGGCGGCGATAAGCCTCACGTTGACGCGGAGCTCCTCGTTTCCCCCCACTCGGCTGAAGGTCCCGTTCTCCAGGAACCGGAGCAGCTTGGCCTGGAGCGACCGGCTCATGTCACCGATCTCATCCAGGAAGATCGTTCCCCCGTCCGCCTCCTCCACCCGGCCGAGCTTGAGGCGGATGGCGCCGGTGAAGGCCCCCTTCTCGTGGCCGAAGAGCTCGCTCTCCAGCAGGGTCTCGGGAATCGCGGCGCAATTGATCCGGACGTACGGCTTCTCCCGACGGCTGCTCAGGGTGTGGATGGCCCCCGCGATCAGCTCCTTGCCGGTGCCGCTTTC
>DMJJ01000003.1:5315-5546 GCA_003452185.1 Verrucomicrobiales bacterium
TCCTTGCCGGTGCCGCTTTCCCCCAGGATGAGAACCGTGGCGTTGCTGGGGGCGATGACCTGGATCAGGCGGCGGAGCTCCCGGATCTTGGGGGAGTCGCCGACGATGTTCTCGACCTTGTAGGTCTCGGACGTCCGGGCCCGCAGGGTCGCGTTCTCCTGCTGGAGCTCGAACAGCCGGGCACACTCGCTCACGCAGTGCAGGAGCTGTTCCGGGGCGTATGGCTTGGAG
>DMJJ01000422.1 GCA_003452185.1 Verrucomicrobiales bacterium
CGCTGAGCGGCGCCGTCCGGTGGTACTGCCTCAAGGCGCTGGAGGAGCTCTCCCCCGCCGTTCAGGGCTGACATCCCCATGGCGCGTCCCGGCTCACGGTTGGGTCTCTTCTTTCTCGAGGGGGTGAACTCCTTCGGGGCCGCGCTCTATTTCAATTACCTGTTTTTTCTCCTCCGTCAGGAATTTCACCTCTCCGCCGCGGCCTCCCTCGGAATCGCGGCCCTGCATGGCGGGGTCTACATGATGATGTCGCGGACCGCCGGGGCCGTCGTTCGGCGATGGGGGTACGTTGGGACCTTCCGGATCGGATGCGCCGCCGTGACCGTCGCGCTCGTGGCCGGGGGGCTCGTCCAGGGAAACCTGGCAGCCCAGGTCGGGGTGTTCGTCGCCTGGACCCTGGGAATCTGCCTCACCTGGCCGCCGCTGCAGGCGATGGCCACCGAGGGGGAGGGTCGTGAGGAGACCGCCCGGGCGGTCGGCATTTACAACCTCGTCTGGTCCGGGATGGCCGGGATTTCAAACTTTGTGGGGGGGGGAATCTACGACCGGTTTGGCGAGGGAAGCATCTTCTGGGGGCCTGCGCTCCTGTCGCTCCTTCTGGTGGTTCTGGCCCCGCGGCTTGCCCCCGGCCTCTCCCCCGGGCCCGGGGGAGGGGACCCCGCCGTGGCGGTTCCACCCCCGTGTCGCGAGAACCAGCGGTTCCTCCGCCTTGCCCGTGTTGCCAACCCATTTGCCTACGTCGCCATCAACTGCCTCATTCCGACAATCCCCCTGATCGCCTCCCGGCTTCATCTCAGCCCAACCGAGTCGGGCTGGGTCAACTCAACCTGGTTTTTGGGGCGATCCGGGATGTTCCTGCTCCTGTGGCGCTGGATGGCCTGGCACTACCGCATGGACTGGCTCCTGGGGTCATTCCTGGGAATGATCATCGGGTTCCTCGCCGTCGTCCTCGCGGGGCAGCTTTGGGTTCTGGTGGGCGGGCAGCTGCTCTTCGGACTGGGGCTGGGTCTGATCTATTACTCCTCGCTCTTTTACGCGATGGATGCGGGTGGGGAGAAGGGGGAGCATGGAGGATTGCACGAGTCGGCCATCGGGGCGGGAACCTGCGTGGGGCCGGCCCTGAGCGGGACCGCGATGGTGCTCCTCCCTTCCGCAGGGAACGCGGTCGCCTGGGTCGGCGGCGGCTTGCTGGCCGCGGGGTTTGTGCTCCTCGTGGGGATGAGCCGGCGGCGGCCGGCGGTTTGACCCAACGGGGTTGAGAACTTACATTCACCCCGAATGTCGTTGCTTCCCCGGCGCCGCTTCCTGAGGCGGTTCGGACTCGGCCTCGCCGTTTCGGCCCTGCCGGGTCGGCGCTGGCGGGAAACGATCCTTTGGGAGGCAGCGGCGGCCACCCCCGACGCGCCTGCCGTTGTAACCCTCTCGTTGGCCGACTTTCCCGCCTTGGGCAGCGACCTCGGCTCGGTCCGGCTGACGGTCAACCCCGTCGGACCGGATCATTTTCCCCGGGGCAACATCTATCCCTTCCTGGTGAACCGGGTCTCCGAGGGGGTGTTTCGGGCCATGAGCGCCGAGTGCCGTCACGCCGGCTGTGTGGTGGAGTCTTATGATGAGCTCTCGGAGGGGATCCGGTGCCCTTGCCACGGTTCGGTGTACGACATCACCGGACAGCGCATCGTGGGGCCTGCCCCCGATGGATCGAGCCTGGGCCCCCTTCCCCTCATCTACGACGGGATCGGTAGTCTTCAGGTCACGATCCCGGGTCTCGCCTTTCGCATTGCCCCGTCCCGTGTTGATCTGGGGGGAGGGGGTGGTCGGCTGCGACTTCAGTTTCCAACCCTCCCGTGGGTAACCTACGAGGTCCACTTCCGGGAGCGGGTCTCTGACCCGGGCCTGCCGGTTCCATTCTCCAGCTCCCCTGAGGGTCCACCGGATCAGTGGACGGTCACAGGGGATGAGCTGCCCGCGACCGTGTATGTGGCACCCCCCGGAGGGTCCGGGTTCTTCGAGATCTCGATGCTTCTCCTGGAGGAGTGAGGGAGTTTACGGGGAGGCGCCAGGGGAGGGGTGTTACTTGATGCCAAGCTCCCGCTTCACCAGGCGAATTCCAGCCACCATGTTCACGAGCTTCTCGCGGGCCGCCCAGCGGGCGGTCTGGCTCAGGCCGCAGTCCGGGGCGAACACCAGCCGCTCCGGGGGGGCGTGCTTCAGGCAGAGGCGCACGCGGTGGGCCACCTCCTCCGGGCTCTCGATGAAGTAGCTCTTCACGTCAATGATCCCGACGGCGGCATCCATGCGCTTGGAAACCTGGGAGATCAGCTCCACCTCGGTGAAACAGGTGTTGGCCATCTCGATGTGCATCTCGTCGACGTGCATCTCGAGGAAATCAGGGAATAGCACCGAGGCGCGCCGGCTCCCGACGGCCCGTCCCTTGTAGTTGCCAAAGCACATGTGTGTGGCCAGCCGGCAGCGCCCCCGCACCGACTCGACGGTCCGGTTGAAGATATCCACCAGGCGCCGGCGGTCCTCCCGGTGGCCGTAGCAGCTCATGGACGGCTCATCGACGCAGATCTCGGGGCACCCGGCCTCGACCAGCGCGGAGAGCTCGGCTCGCACCAGGGGGAGGAGGGCTTCGGTGACGGCGAACCGGTCCGCATACGCCCCCCCCGGGATCAGGCGTCCGCTCATGGTGTAGGGGCCCGGCACGCTCATCTTTAGGGGCTGCCATTGGGGGGCGATCCGTTGAAGGCGGCGGAACTCCTCGACGCACCCCAATCCCCTGGGGGCGCGGAGCTCCCCCGTGATCGCGTGCTTCCCGCGCTGGTCGTGGGCCGGGGGGCCCCACCGTCGCACGGGGTGGCTCTCGAGGGAAATCCCCTCCAGGTGCCCGTAGAAGGAGAGGTTGAAGTCGAGACGGGTCTGCTCCCCGTCCGTGATCACATCAAGGCCCGCCCCCATCTGGTCGTGGACCGCCGCCGTCACGGCATCCTCCTGCATCTCCTCAATATCCTTCGGGCCAAATCGGTCGAGGTGCTGGCTGGCAAATTCGAGCCATCCCGGGAACGGGTAGCTCCCGACCACGGAAGAGCGGAGCGGCGTGGATTGCATGAACCCGATCGTGCCTGCAATGGGGACGCGAGAAAAGTCGGAAAAGTGCCTGGCGGGTCGTGCGACGCCCTACTGCAAAAACCGCTTAAGCTGTCCCGGGACAGTGCCGATATCCGGAACAGCGATTAGTTATCGCTTACGATCGTGGGTTGTTGGACCCGTGAATAGGGATGCCTGCAGACGTGGGGAGGCAGACCGGCGAGACCAGCCCCGTGTCGAACAAAACAAGTGAACGAAGTGTTGCCTACAATGAAAACTAAGTCTCTGCAGCGGACCCGCGGGTTTACGCTGGTGGAAATGATCGGTGTGCTCGCGATCATCGGTGTGCTGGCCGCGGTGCTGGTCCCGAAGGTGTTTGATGCCATCGCGAGGAGCAAGGTCAATGGGACCGTCATGGCCTGGAACGCCCTCCGGACCGCCACCATCGACTACTACGCCAAGAGCAATTCCTTTCCGGTCCGGAACGGCACGGGCACGGCGGACACCGCCGTGGCCGCCGGCCGCTTTGACGCCGACCTCCTTCTGGCCGGCTTCATCGACAAGCTCGTCCAGGTCCCGATCGGCACCACGACCACCACGGGCGCCCTGACCGCCCGGACGCACGTTCGCGCCCGGAACGGCGTGGCAACCGGCGCGGTCACGGTGACCGCGGCGAACAGCGGCAACAACTTTGACCTCGATAACAACCCGGCGACGGCCGACTTCACCACGGCGAACATCGTGGTGAGCCTCATGATCCCCGGGGTTCCGCTGAAGGACGCGATCCAGCTCAACTCGATCGTCGACAGCGTGAACAACACCGGCACGGCTGCCGACACCTCGGGCCGATGCATCTACTCGGCGCCTGCGGCCAACGGCACCGTCACGGTTTATCTCTACGTGGCCCACCAGTAGGCCCGGGTCCGGGCCAGCGAGGGTGCCGCGCCGAACCCACCGACGTGAGTCCCAAGTGCCCCAACGCCCCCGCCGATAAAAGGTGGGGAAGGGTCGGAAAGCCGGCCATGACTTCGTTCCTTGTTCGCCGACTGCCGGTCGTGGCGGGACTCGATCCCAGCCCGGCCGGCAGCGCGCGTTCCGCCCTGCGGCGGATGCCTGCAACCCCGTTCCTCGCTGCCGTGAACGCCGAGTAGCCGCCAACGCCCCCTTACCCCACCTCCAACGGAAACCGGATATGTCTGCCTCGCAACCCGCCGCACGTCTTGGTGACTGGCTCCTGGATCAAGGCCATGTCACCCAAGTCCAGCTCGATCTCGCCCTCCGCGAACAAAAGCGGAAGGGGGGGATGCTTGGGGAGGTGCTTGTCGAGTTGGGGTTCGTCAACGAATCGCTCCTCGCCAGCTTCCTCGCCTCCAAGACCCAGGGGCAGTCCGTCGATCTCGCCCATGCGGAGATCACCCCCGACCTGATTGCCTACGTCCCGGAGTCGCTGGCCCGCCGCTTCACGGCGATCCCCGTCTCCTTCGAGGAGGGGCTCCTGAAGGTGGCCATCTCCGACCCGCTGAACGTCCTCGCATTCGACGCCCTCGAGCAGGCGACCAAGCTTCGGGTCGAACTCGTGGCCGCCGCTGAAGGGGACATCCTCCAGGCCCTCGACCGTCATTACACGAACGCCGGTCGTCTGGATGAGTTGGTCGACGAGCTGCTCAAGCTCGGATCCGAGACCCTCTCCAACACCACCGAGTCGGATGCCCCGATGATCCGCCTCGCGGACCGGATCATCAACGAGGCGGTGATGATGGGGGCCAGCGACATCCACATCCAGCCGGAGGAGAAGTTCCTCCGGATCCGGTGGCGCAAGGATGGCCTTCTGCATCCAGGCTACCTGATCCCGAAGGAGCTTCAGCTGGCGCTTGCCGCCCGGTTCAAGATTTTGGGCAAGATGGATATCGCCGACTCCCGGCGTCCGCAGGGGGGACGTTGCAACATGACCGTCGGAGGGCGGGAGGTGGGCCTGCGGCTTTCGAGCCTACCGACCTCGTTCGGTGAAAGCGTCGTGATCCGGATCCTCGACCGGGCGAACTCCAAGCTCGACCTTGATCGACTCGGGATGCCGCCGGACATGAACAAGAAGTTCCGGGAGCTCCTCGAGCGTCCCTACGGGATCATCCTCGTCACCGGTCCGACCGGAAGCGGCAAGACGACCACCCTTTACTCGGCGCTGTCGCAGATCAACGCCGCCGAGAAGAGCGTCTTCACCCTTGAGGATCCGATCGAGTTCCAGCTTCCACTCGTCCGCCAGACCCAGGTCAACGAGAGCGTGGGCCTGACCTTCGCGGAGGGCCTCAGGACCCTGCTCCGGCAGGATCCCGACGTGATCCTGATCGGTGAGACCCGGGATCCCGAGACCGCCCAGCTCATGGTGCGGGCCGCCCTGACGGGGCATCTGGTTTTCTCCACGCTCCATACGAACGACGCCGCCGGCGCCGTTCCCCGCCTGGTTGACCTGGGCGCGGAGGCCTTCCTCCTCGCCCCCACGCTTGCCGGCGTGCTCGCCCAACGGCTGGTCCGCAAGCTCTGCCCCGATTGCCGAAAACCGGTCGGGGATCCCAAGGCCGCGCTGGCCCGACTCAACCTCCGGCTTCCCGAGGATCTTCCGCCGACCCTCTGGGAGGCCGTGGGCTGTCCGTCGTGCCACAACACGGGATACTCGGGTCGACTCGGCGTCTACGAGCTCCTGGTCATTGAGCCTGAGCATCAGCAGATCATCATTGGGGGGGCCGACCAGCTGAAGCTCCGTGAGGCGGCCGATCGCACCGGATTCAAGCCAATGATCGTCGACGGGGTGCAGAAGGCGATGCGGGGCCTGACAACCCTTTCTGAAGTCCTGCGTGTCACCCAGGCCTGACTCCAATCCGACAACTGAAAAACCGCCATGCCTCGCTACGGATTCATCGCCATCGACGACCGGGGACGGGAGTATCGTGCCGTGGACGAGGCCATGTCCGAGGCCGCCCTTGAGGGGCGGTTGCGGAAGGCCGGCCACTGGGTGGCCAAGGCGTGGGAGATCCGGCCCATGCTTCAAAAGGGAGGGCTCTTTGGCGGGTCGATCCGGGTCCCCACGCGCCCGCTGACGGAATTCTTTCTCCAGCTCTCGATGCAGCTCAAGGCGGGGATCCCGGTCCTGACCGCCCTCTCTGGGGAGGCCGGCGAGAGCCCCCACCCGGGGCTGAAGCGGGTCGTGCAGGATCTCAGCGAGCGGGTCCAGTCGGGCCAGACCCTGAGTGAGGCGATGGCGGCCCACCCCAAGGCGTTCCCCCGGGTCGTGGTGAACCTGACCAAGGCCGGGGAGGCGAGCGGCAACCTGGCCGAGACCTGCAACCGGATACGCCTCTACATGGAGTGGCAGGAACGGATCATGGCCGACATGCGACAGGCGCTGACCTACCCGGCCTTCGTCCTCGTTTGCGCCCTGGCGTTCGTGTTCATTGTGTTCACGCTCCTCATTCCCCGGTTTGCCAAGCTGCTGGCCGAGCTGAATGTCCCGCTCCCGCTCCTGACGCAGATCATGATGCGGACCAGCGACTTTTTCGTGCACAACTGGGCCGGAGTCCTGGGCGGGGTCGCCGCGACCTGGGCGGGGTTGCATTTCGGCACCCGTCTGAGCCCAGGGTTTGCCCTGCTGGTGGACCGGGCGAAGCTCAAGATCCCGGTGATCGGGGGGCTTTGGTGCATGATTGGCATGGCGCGGTTCGCCCAGAACCTGGGGGTCATGTACGGCGCCGGAATCGCCCTGCCCGAGGCCCTCGGGATGGTCGCCGGCCTCACGGGCAACCGTGTGCTCGAGAAGTCGATCACTGAGCTGCGCCAGGCGGTCACCGAGGGGCGCCAGATGCATAGTGTCATGGGGAGCCATCCCATCTTCAGCAAGCTCGTCTCCCAGATGATCGCCGTGGGGGAGACCACCGGCAGCCTTGCCACCGCGTTGGAGAATGTTTCCGACTACTACAACGAGGTCCTCCCGCGCCAGATCAAGCGGATGTTCAGCCTCCTCGAGCCCCTGATGATCGTCGGCCTGGTGGGGTTCGTTGGCATGGTCGCCCTCTCCATTTTCCTCCCCATCGTCAGCCTCCTCAACATCCGATGAGAGCCCAAGCCTCCAGCTCCCCTCGTTCGCCGGCCCGCGGGCCGAGCCTCGCCGCCACCGCCGGGTTTTCGCTCGTGGAAATGATCGGTGTGATCTCGATCATCGGCATCATGATGGCCGTGGTCGGCCCGAACATGATCCGGAAGGTGGTGGAGACCACCGGCACACGGGAGCAGAAAAACCTCCAGATGATCTCCGACGCGCTGGAGAACTACGTCCGGCGCAACCAGTCGATTCCCGGTGGCGGGACGTGGTACACCACGCTGGCGAATTTCACGAAACTCAGCCCGACCGATCTCCGTTACGCTGACCCGGCGAACCCTGTCACCAGCGGCCGGGTCTTCATGATCTACCCGGGATTCACTCCCGCCACGGGCGTCGATCCGGTGTACACCCTCCCTTCGGGCGGCACCATCGCCCCGACCAACGCCCGGATCCTGATCATCAGCAGCACCAAGCGGGGGCTCGCGCTCCCCGGAACGGTGACCTCGGGCATCGCGGCGAACACCGCGGCGAACCGCACCCGCTTCAACAACATCTGGAACTGGAGCCTGAATCCCTTCACGAAGGCCCCACCCACCGGATGGCCTGCCACCTGGAACGGGGGAGGGGAACACCTTCACGTGCAACGGATCGACCTCTCCCCCCTCTTCTACCATGTGACGGTCAGCAACCCGAACTTCCCCACGAACATCCCGTTCGCCAAGTTCAACCAGCTCTCGACCGTCGCCTTCAGCGTGACCAACGCCGTCGACGCCTACTACCCCGCCGGGACCGTGATTCGGCTCTACCGTCACGACACCCCGTATGTCGGGCCCCCCGCCAACCCGGACGAACTGAACGTCACCCACGTGGTCCAGGGGGATGTGAACTTTCTCTACGACGGCTCCCCCGCCCGCTGGAAAGTCCAATAGTCCAACCCCGCGACCGCTGTGTCGATCTCCCCCCGCCACCCCGACCGACACCCCGTCGAGGCCTTCACCCTCGTCTGGGTGTTGATCACGATTGGCGCCCTGGCAGCCCTTGCCATGGTCCTGGTGCCGAACGGGGCCGAGAGCCGGGATTCGGAGCTCTCCGCCCGCGAGGAGGCGCTCCTGCCCCGCATCACCTCCGCGCTCGAGACCCATGCCGTCCGACACCAGGTGATTCCCGGCCCCTCGGACTGGCTGGATGCCGTTGCGGTCACCGGGGGGCTTGATACGAATTCCGTCCGGCTCACCTTCCCGCAGTTCAGCACCGACACCACCAGCCAGCGTCTCTACCTTATTGACCCCCGGTTTCAGCCGAATCTCGTCGGTGGAATCCTGCCTTTGGCCCTTCCAACGGCAGGAATCGACGCCGCCTCCCCGAATGCTCCCAACACGTACGCCCGGGCGATCGTTCTCAGCGTGAGCAAGCGTGGCTTTCCGCTCCCGCTGGCGAGCGGGATCATCACAGCGGCGCAGTTCGACGGGCTTTGGGACTGGGTCAATGACCCGGCCGCGAACACCACCCCCCTCACCGGGATCAATGCCCTGTGGAACCGTCCCCTCGGAGCCCACCTCCATGTCGGGCGGGTCAACTACCAGGGCCTCTTCCATCTCATCTCCTTTCGCAAACTCACCTACGCCGTCGACGGGGGCATCCCCGTGATGGTGACCAACACCTCGCAGCGGTACTTTCTCACCGGCACTCCGCTGAGCCTCTACGCCCTCACCAACGGGATGATGGTGATGCGTCATGTGGTGTCGCAGGATCAGAGCTTTGACCTTGGATCGCCGTACGAGCCCCTGGGATGGTGGAAGTTCGAGGATGCAATCGGATCCACCGTGGGACTGAACCTTGGCAAGCTGGGATCGATCGCCAACGCCTCCCTGACCAACGGGTGTCTCACCGGCAGCTCCACCCTGACGGTCCCCACCTACACCGGTTACCCCACGAATAACCAGGCGCTGCACCTCGACGGCGTCGATGACTACGCCGACAGCACCCAGCTCATCGCCAATGACCTCTCCCAGTTCACCCTCTCGGCCTGGGTCAATCCGACTGACCTTTCCCCCGGGGCTGCACTCGGGGTTTGTGGCCAGTACGGAGTTCTTGCCTTTGGATTCAAGGCGGGCGGGGTTCGGGATCTCGAGATCAAGACGGCGGGAGGAGGAACCCTCAGTGCCCCGTATCCGCACCCCGCCTCGGAGTGGCATCACGTGGCCGTCACCGGGGATGGCATCCAGTTGAAGCTTTACGTCGACTCGGTGCTCGTGGCCACGGGCGGGGTCGCCCCGCCGGGCGGATCGTACGGTACGGGAGCCACCTCGTTCCGAATCGGCGGCGGGGGAATCTTTGATCCAGTGGGCAATAGCTTCCCAGGGGAGTTGGATGAGGTTTGCGTCTGGGATAAGGCGCTGTCAGCGGTCCAGATCGCAGCGCTGAAAGTTAATATCATGCCTTTCTAAGGGAACGAGGCTTCCCAGGCCTCGGTTTCGGGACGGATGCCGGTGGTTGGCTTCAACTTTGCTTCAAGTCTCCCAGGTGCTTGGTGGGTAGCATTTTTTGCCTGTCCACCAAGTCCCTTGGATCACCTCCCGCGGGGAGGAATTGAACCGGAATAACAAGAACGCACATGAGTCGAAGCGTCCTTTCGATCAGTTGGCTGAACGGACAGGTCAAAGCGGTCCACATGCGGGGTGGACAGATGGCGGGGACCTGGGTTTGCCCCGTTGTCGTCGAATCTCTCGACGAGGTTCAGTCGATGATCGCCGCCGCGGTCCACGACACGGGGTATAACGGCCGCGAAGTGGTGTTCGTGGTTGAGAACCGCAATCTGCTCTACCACCTGCAGGAGGCTCCGATGGGGCGGAAGAGCCTGATCCGCGGGTTTCTTGAGCGTCGCGTGGCGCAGAGCCGCTTTTTTGACGACGAGCCCGCCGCCTTTGGTGTCAGCCATCCCATCCTGGTCAAGAACTCGCAACGGTTCCTCCTGACGCTGCTCCCCAGGAAATGGCTGCTCAACCTGCGTGAAGGGTGCGCTGCCGAAGGGCTTCAGTTGACCGGCGTCTTCTCGCCGGCCTCTGTGCTGGCACGCCACCTGAACCAGCTTCCCGTGGACCCGGGCCAGCAGGTCATGATGACCACCGACCTTGGTGGAACGCTCTGCCTGATGGTGGGAAGGAAGGAGAAGGAGAGCCAGGTGCTCTTCGCCCGCACGGTCACGGTCACCCAGGCGGGGGCGGCCCCGGCCGACGGGGTCCGAGGGCCCGCTCCGCTCCGGGTCGTCCGCCCCGGTGTGCGCGAGGGGGATCGACTGGAGCAGGAGCTCAACCGGACACGTCTTTTCAGCCAGCAGCAGTTTGAAGCCTCGATTTCGCAGCTCTGGGTGCTGGGCGCCGGCGCCCAGTCGGCGCTCGCAGAAACCCGGCTTCCCGATGGCGTCTCAAGCCATTTCGCCCCGCTTGAGGAGGAGGTGTTCTTCCTCGCCCGCGAAGCCTCCCACCTCACCAACCGAAGCGCCGGGAACCTGCTCGGGCAGATTTCAGGCCAGGAGGTCGAACAACGGCGGCTCGTCGCGATGGCGATGGCCGCAGGGCTCGTCCTTTCGGCCGGTGTCGCGGGGTGGACCACCCATGTGGCCCATGCCCGGGAGCTTGAGGTCCAAACCCTCGAGGCCCAGACCGCCGAGGCCAAGGAGCTCAACCAGGAGGCGATCCGGCTCTGGGAGCTGACCTCGGCACGGCAGCTTCTCGTCTCCTCCGTCGGAACCCAGAACGACCCCCCGATCCCCCTTCTGGTCCTCCGTTACTTTGGCGCCCGACTCCCCGACCCCTTCGTCCTGAACCGGCTTGAGATCAACCGGAGCTCAAACCGCTGGCAGGTGAAGGTCGAGGGACGCCAGACCGAGTCGTCGGAAGGATTCCTCGCGGCCGTGCAATCCCTGGAGGACCAGCTGACCAACAGCCCGTTCAAGCTCCAGATCATCTCCAGCACCCGCTCCCGGATCTTCCAGGAGAGCGACGCCGAGTCGCGCACGATTCCCACCACCGCCGGGCAGTCCGAGGGGGAAAGGCCCTTTTTCGTCGAGGCGATCATCCCATGAGCGAGCTCCAAAAGAACCCGGTGACCGACCCCGTCGGAACCCCGACCCCGGCCCCGGCGCCCGTTGCGGCGGTTCACTCCCCCGGCCCCGGACGCCGTCGCTCCCTCACCGTCGGGGAGGCCTTTGACCGCACGTTGACCAGCAAGACCGCCCTGATCGCCATGGGGGTGACCTCGCTGGCCCTGGTCGCCTGGGGGATGGTGGT
>DMJJ01000100.1 GCA_003452185.1 Verrucomicrobiales bacterium
GGGCTGAGGTGGGTGTCGGCGTAGCCGTCGGGCATCAAACGCGCAAACCCGGCTCGCAGGGCTCCGCCGATGACGTGAAAGCGTCCCCCCACGAGGATCCCGCCATCGGCCTGGAGTGCCAGGGAAAGGATCGGACCGTCGGCCGCTGGATTGAATCCGGTGTCAACCGACCCGTCGGGATGGAGCCGGGTCAGGTACGGATGGGGGTCCTGTGCCGCACGGAGGGTCTGGGTGCCGACAAGGATCGCCCCGTCGGGCTGGAGGGCGAGGGCCGGGGACTCATCCGGCGGCAAGCCCGACTTCAGCGAGGGATCAAGCCTGCCGTCCGGGAAGAGCCGAACCAGTCCCGGGTGCACGGTCCCGGGGACTTCAGGAAACAGATCGCCTCCCACCAGGATCCGGCCGTCAGGCTGGAGCATGAGGGTGAGCCCGTTGCCACCGACGGCCGGATTGAAGAGGGGATCTTCGCTTCCGTCGGGATAGAACCGCGCGAGGTAGTAAACCGGCCCCGGATGGGGTCGGACAAAAATCCCTGCCACCAGGATCGAGCCGTCCGGCTGGATCTGGATGGAATGGACCACTCCGTTGAGAGGAGGGGCGAAGGAGTCATCGAGGGTGCCGTCGGGATGGAAACGGACCAGATTGGTGCGGATCGATCCCGAGTTGGACGTCCACTTGAAGGAGCCGCCCGCGAGGACTCCGCCCTCCGGATCGATCGCGAGCAGGATGTCTCCGAGCACGGAGTCAAATGAACCCGTGGTGCGGAATGAGGAATCAGGAGCCCCGTTGGTCTGAATGCGTCGGATCAAGGAGGGGCCGGACAGGGTGAGCAGGCGGCCATCGGGTTCAACGGCTTCAACGGGCTGGAGTCGCCCGATGACGGCGCTGGGCAAGAACTGGAGATCCTGGTGGCTGGTATCGACGGTGACCAGCGCCACCTGGCTGGTGGCGCTTCCGTAGGCCGTGGTGACGACCACCGAATAGCGCCCCGGCATTCCGGTTGGAACATCCTGCAGGCGGAGCGTCGAGGTGTTCGCCGTGGGGGCTGCGAGCGGGGTGCCATCCTTCCGCCACTGGAATCCGGCCGGGGACCCTGCGGTTCGAACGCTAAGAAGTGCATCCGATTTCGGGGCCAGATTCAGGCTCCCGGGCTGTTCGACAATCACCGGGTCCCGGACTTCCAACGAGACGGGTTCGGTGAGGAGAGTTCCCCCGGGCGCCGTGACCTCCAGGGTGTAGTTTCCTGCGTCGGCCCCGAGCAACCCGGTGAGGCGAAGGGTGGAGGTCATGGAGCCTTGGACCGTGGGGCCGTCGATCAGTGGGGAGCCGTTGTGCCGCCATTGGAAGCTTAAGGGCCCGGTTCCCGCGATCACAGCCGAGAGGAGGGTGGAGGAGCCGGCATCGAGAGATTCTCCCCGCGGCGGAGTGATGACGAACGGGGGGCCAAAGTAGGCGGCCACCAATCCGCCCACCTCCACGGGGCTACCGACCCCCCAACCCGTGGCGCGGATCCGCACCTGTGGCGACAGGGGAACGCCCTGGGCCTCCCATCCCCCGGGGGTCTTTCGCGCGATGACCGGAGCTCCCCATGTAGTGCCGTCGGCCGAGAGTTCGAATGTCACGTCCCGCAGCTCCGGGGCTCCCCCATCCCGTTCCCAGCGGACGGTGCTGCCATCAAGGACCAGCCGGCTGACGGCCTGGAGCGACGGGGTCAATCGAACCAGTCCGGGGAAGTTGTCGGCATCCCCAACCAGAAGCCCCCCGTCCGGCTGCAACGACACCCCCCAGACCGACATCGAGGGCGGGCTGAAAGCGGTATCGAGGGTCCCGTCTCCCCGGATCCGGGCGAGCGAGGATTGGGGTTCCCCCTGGATCGAGACCAGGGAGCCTCCAAGGATGATCCCACCGTCGGCTTGCAGAAGCAGGCTCCCAAGCGGGGAGGGGGAGCCGATGGAGACCTGAAACCCGGTGTCCGGAGTCCCATCGGAATGGAACCGCATCACGCCCCCACCCATCAGATCGGGGCTCGGGCTCGATGCGACGACGATGTCGCCATCCGGCTGGAGCAGCAGGGTGTAGACGGGATTGACGAGGGTGGGGTGGAACGTTCCGTCCGGGCTGCCGTCCGGGTTGAGACGGGCGAGAAAGGGTTGGTTGCGCGATCGGATCTGGTGGAATTCTCCCCCGATGAGGAGCTTCCCATCCGGTTGGAGCGCGGCGACGAAGATGCGTGAGTCGGGCCCTGCGGTGAACGAAGGGTCGACCGAACCATCGGGGCCAAGCCGCGCGAGGTACGGAATGAAGCGCCCGTCGATGCGCAGGAACTCCCCGGTCACGATCATCCTCCCATCCAGGAGTGGAACAATCGTCCTCACCATTCCATCCGGCTGGGGATGGAACGCCGGGTCGAGCTGGCCGTCCGGCGTCAGCCGGGCGAGGTGGAGGACGGGGAGTCCGTTCACGCCTCCGAAGAACCCTCCCACCAGGATACGCCCATCCCGCTGCACCACGACTTGCGAGACCAGCGCGTAGTCGAGTCCCGGGGCCGGGTCCACTTGTGACTGGAATTGGGGGTCGACGCTGCCGTCAGGATTGATCCGAAGCAGGCCTGCGGTGGTGGTTCCGCTCCCGTTATGCAGGCTGCCTCCGATCAGAACCTTCGAGTCCGGCTGGAGGGCGATCGTCTGTGGGGTTAGAGGCTGGGTGACCTGGAACTCGGGATCGAGGAGCGCCTGGTTGACCCGCAGCAGGGCTGGGGGGCTTGTAACCTTGCCATAGCGGCTCGTGACCTCCACCTGATAGTGCCCGGCGTCGGCAGGCGTGAGGGGCTTTAGCGCCAGGGTCGCATTGTCAGCCCCTGGAACCGGGATCCCTTCCTTGAGCCATTGGAAGGTGAGGGAGGTTCCAACCGCACTCACACCCAGGGTGACCTCGCCGCCCACATCCCCCCGGGCCGGCGCGGGAGGCGAGCTGAGGGCGGGGTCATGGACCGTCAGGAGGGCGCGAGTGCTCAAGGTGGTTTCGGAACCCGACGAGACCGCAACCTGATACTCTCCGGCATCCCCACCCAGGACTCCCAGGAGGTGGAGGGAAGCCTCATGCACTCCCGAAATCCCGGGGCCGTCCTGCATCGCCGTGCCATCCTTCAACCAGCGGTACGTGGCCGATTGGGTCGGGGCAATCCTGACCTGAAAACGGGCGTCGGAGCCGGCGTCAACGGTGACCGGCTTCGGTTGTTCGACCACCACCGGGCTGCCGTAATAGTCCTCCACGAACCAGCCCGAGCCGGACTGGCCGCCGTCGACGTACCCACGGAGTCGAAGGCTGCTCCCGTCCGGGATCGCGGGTCCGGCGAAGGCCCATCCCCCTGCGATACGCGAGCCGGAGGCCAGGAGCCTCCAGTTCGCTCCCTCCTCAAGGCGCTCCAGGGTGGTGCGCCAACACTCGGGAAGCCCTCCGTCCCGATGCCACTGCACCGCTTGGGAGCGGACCGTCAGGGCCTCTTGGGGGGAGGTGTCGTTGGAAAAACGGATGAGGTTGAATCGATACTCCGTTTGGGACCCCACGCGGTAGAATGATCCTCCGGTGAGGATGTTCCCCCTGGCATCCAGGGTGACGACGTAACCGGTCCCGTTGATGCCCTCCGGGTTTGCGGGATCGAGGGAACCGTCCGGCAGCAGACGCGCGATCCCGGATTGCGGATGCCCGTTGACCTGCGTGAAGGCACCGCCGACGAGAATCCGCCCGTCGACCTGAAGGGCCACGGAATAAACGAGGGCATCGAAGTCGGGACGGAACCCCGGGTCGGCGGTTCCCTCCCGGGTGAGCCGGGCGAGGCGGTGGTGGGGGAGTCCCGATACCTGGGTGAATCCGCCGGCAATCAGGATCGAGCCGGTTGGTTCCTGAGCGATGGCCAGCGGCGGGGTGGTCAGGGCCGGGCGAAACGTGGGGTCAAGGGTCCCGTCCGGGTGGAGTCGCGCGAGGTACCCCTGGAGACCGCCGCCGATTGCAAGGAAGGTTCCTCCCGCCAGAATCGACCCGTCGGGCTGCAGCGCGAGCGACTTGATCTGTCCATTCGGGTTGGGGGCGAAGCTGGGGTCGATGGAGCCATCCGGCCGGAGCCTCGCGAGGTGGGTGCGGGGGACTCCCGCGACCGATGTGAACGTTCCTCCCACGATCAGGAGCCCGTCCGGCTGGAGCGCCAGGGCCGAGACGGTTCCCGCGATTGTGGGGCTGAACGTGGCATCCAGGGAGCCATCGGGATGGAGTCGCGCCAGCCGGCTCCAGGGGGTTGAGTTGACCCGTGCGAAGGTGCCTCCGACGACCAGATCACCCTCCGGGAGGATCAGCAGGGCATCCACCTCTCCGTTGAACGACGGATTGAAGCCGGCATCGACGCCGCCGTCCTCCCCCAGGCGGACGAGCCCCGCCCGTGGCAGTTCTGTGACCGTGGCGAAGCGCCCCCCGGCGAGCACCTTTCCATCCGCCTGCAGTGCCAGGCATGTCACCGGGGCATCCGGGTACGCTGCAAAGGAGTCGACCAAGGGCGCGGCCCCTGCGGTCCAACCGAGGGTGAGCAGCAGAAGGGTGAGGGGCGGGGTCCACCGGTGGCACGCGTCCGCGTGGGGGTTGCCGTGTGGGATCGCAAGACCGTTCCCTGGGTTCTTGGCAGGCATGCTGTTTGATCGCTCCTCTCCTGGGCTTGGGCCCAGCGGCTGCTACTTTGTGTATCCTCCGGGCGTGGAATGCCACCCTGACGGTCCCGGGATTCTCCTCCGTGGAACGCAGTCACACTGGCGCAACCGGCGCCCTCAGCCAAGCAGAAAGAGGGTGTGGGCGGCCTCCTCTCCGGTTCACGACTGTTGTGCGGGAGATTGCCGTTCCCTCGGCTTGCCAGCCCTGAGGACATGCAGGGTGAAGCCGCGGCCGTTCTCGAAGGGTTCCACCCGGGCGGTGATCTCCAGCACCGGATAGCGGACCGTCGCCAGGCCATGGCTGCGGTACGTGGCGGCAAAGAGTTCCGTCTCCACCATGCCGGTCCAGTCGCAGAGGGTGAGAAACTTCATCGCCTCCCCCGTTGATTGGTGATGCACCCGTTGCTGGATGACCAGCCCGCAGGTGACGATCTCCTGTCCGATGAAGTCCCCGAGGCGGGCCACCGGGCAGTAGGTCTCCCAGGCGATGTTCGGGAAGAGATCCAGGGGATGTCCGCTGGCGGTGAATCCGATCAGCTCCTGCTCCCATTGGAGTTGCTGAAGCCGTGTCGGCTCCGTCAGGGGAACCTCGGGAAGCCGCTCCAGCCCTGGAGGAGGAAGGAGCCAGCCCTGGCCCGGATCCCGCGCATGCCCGAAGGTCTGGTGAACGTGCTGGAGCTCCCAGAATTGGGCGGTTCGGGAAGCTCCGAATTCATCAAAGGCCCCGACCTTGAGGAGCGCTTCCATCTCCTGCATTGAGGGACGGACCCGGAGATAGAAGTCGCGCAACGAGTCAAACCGGGTCCGTCGGTGCTCCCGTAGCAAACGTTCCAGGGTCGAGTCCCCCAGGTGCTGGACGCGGGAGACGGGGACCCGGATCCGTGTCGTTCGGGCTGACTGGAGGGGGGCGTCCCCCGGGTCTGGGGGAGGCATCACCTCAAACGCGGGCCCGGGATGGTTGACGGAGGGGGGAGACATTGGAATCCCGAGCCGGTGGCATTCGAGGACGTAGACCAGGGGGCTGTAGAACCCTTTGCCATGGGTGAGCACCGAGGCCATGAACTCGGCTGGAAAGTGGAGCTTCAGCCATGCGGACTGGTAGGCCTCGACCCCGTAGGCCGTGCTGTGGGCTTTGCAGAAGGCGTAGCCGTTGAACCCCGTCACCAGCGACCAGACCTCCCGGATCAGCTCCTCCCCATGGCCTCGGGCTCGGGCCGAGAGGGTGAACTCCTCCCCGATCACCTGGACGGTCTCCCACTTCTGTTTCACGAGGGATCGACGGAGGACATCGGCCCTTCCTCCTCCGAGGCCGGCGAACGCCTCGCAGATTTGCAAGATGTGCTCCTCGTACACCACGAGCCCGAAGGTGCTTCGCAGGCAGGGCTCGAGCGAAGGGTGGGGATACTCCGGCGGCTCCATCCCCTGGTAGCGGCGGGTGAATCGAACCTTCTTCTGCTCGTTGGCTGCCCCGGGGCGGATCACGCTGACGATGGCAATCAGGCCGTCGATCTCCCTCACCTGGCACATCCGGCAGAGGCTGATCATGGCCGGGGATTCGATGTGGTGAACGGCACGGGCCCCGCCCGATGCGATGAGATCCCAGACGGCGGCATCGCTCCAGCGGTCCTCCGGGCGCCCGTGAGGCGGCGGGGATTCTCCGGATCGCCATCGGGTGCACTCCTCGAGATCGATCTCGATCC
>DMJJ01000391.1 GCA_003452185.1 Verrucomicrobiales bacterium
GTGGGTGCCGTGAGCGTGAGGGGTTTCCCGGGAGAACCCTTGGTCTGAATGTTGTAGGCGTAGGGCTCCCCTTTGGTTCCTTCCAGCACGGGGTCGGTGACAAACTCAGGCGGGAAGCTCGCCGGGGCCACCGTGATGCTGAAGGATTGGACCAGGGTGTAGGTCCCGTCGGAGATCTCCAGCACGACGGCATGCGTCCCGATGTCGGCGGACGAGGGGGTGCCGCTGAGGGTCCCCGTTCCGTTGCCGTTGTCGGTGAGTCCCAGCCACGGGGGGACGGTCGTGGCGCGGATCCGGATCGGCTGGCCCCCGGGGTCGCTTGCCGCGATCGGATAGGAGTAGGTGGCCCCCTCGGTCGCGGTCACCACCGGCGCGCTGGTCACCTGGGGGATCATGGGGTTGGGGGCGACGACGATGTCGAAGAGCTGGGCGATGGAAAGGGTGTTGTCGGAAACCAGGAGGATCACCCGGTTGGTTCCGGCATCCCCGGCCTGGGGGATTCCCCGCAGGGTGGCAGTCCCGTCGCCGTGGTCCGTGAGGGTGAGCCAGCCCGGGAGCTGGAGGCCGGTGATGCCCGGGGTCGGGGTGTCGGGGGAGGCGACTCGGATCTCATACTGGTAGAGCCCTCCCGCCGAGGCGGTGGTGCCGGGAGTGCTGGTGAACGCAGGGGGCCGGTGGCCGGTGCCGTTCGCCACTCGGATTCCAATCCGCCCGAGTTGGTCCGGCAGCCGGGTCTGGTAAACCATCATGGAGATCTGCTGCCCCGCTCCAACGGCCCATGGGACGTCCTCCCCCTGGGCGGAGCCCGAGACGATGAATCCTTCGGGATCCCCGAGCGGCGAGCCCGAAGGGGAGACCTGGCGCCCGAAGATCGCGGGGGTGCCGGTGCGGGTGTCGCGCCAAAGGACCAGATAGTTCCCCCCGTCCCAGGTCACGCACGGGATGCTTTGCTGGCCTGCGCTCTGGCAGATCGGCTGGCCATCGGGAATCGCCACCTCACCTGTGGACAAGACCAGGGTCCCGTAGATGTTCAAGTCCCCCCCGCGTCCATCCTCCCAGGCGACCATGAAGGAGGTCCCGTCGGTCGCAACGCTCGGATACCGTCGCCCGGCCTGATGCACGGTGCAGATGGGGAAGTCGGCAGATCCGAGAAGCGTCCCGTTCGGGAGGAGCATCCGGCCGTAGACGTCGCACTGGCGGTTCCCGAGGTCGGGGTTGTCGGAAGGGACGTTGCGGGTGTCGCGCCACACGGCCAGGATCCGGTCGCCGTTGTACGCAAGACGCACCGAGAATTGCAGTCCCGGCCCCGTGCTGATCGGGATCCCGTTGGCAGGGGTGGTGATCCGCCCCGACTGGCTCACGACGGCCCCAAAGAGGTCAAAGTCGGGATCGTTGCGGTTGTCGGCCCAGGCCACGAACCATCCCGTCCCGGTGCCCACCACCGAGGCGCGGAACTGGTCCGAGGGGTCGGTGCAGAGCGGGAGTTCCCGGGAGTCGAGCAGGGTGCCATCCCCCCCGACCCGCCGCCCGAGGAGGTTGTGATCCTTCCCGGGCCGTTGATCCTCCCAGGCCACCAGGAAGTCATTCCCCGAGGCTGCGATCGCCGCGTAGCTGTTGAACGAGGCCTGGCTGCTGATGAGGATCCCGTCCGGGTCGAGGATGCTGCCCCCCGTCGTCAGGCGGGTGCCGTAGAGGTCAAACCCGTCGGTGCGACGAAATTCGCGCCACGCCAGAAGATAGACCTCCCCGTTCCAGGCCATCCCGGGGAGGTGCTGCTGCGATTCGGAAAGCGTCACCAGGATCCCATCCGGCTCCAGGACGCCCCCGGCGGGGGTCACCCGGGCGGCGTAGATGTCGCGGAACAGGCCGCTCCGGTTGTCCTCCCAGGCGGCGAGGTAGTTGCCCCCCCCGAAGCAGAGGGAGGGCAGGAGCTGATTCAATGAGGCAAGGGAGAGGGGGAACGCATCCCCTTCGAGAACCCCGCCCGAGGCGTCGAGGCGGGTGGCGTAGATGTCCTGTCCGCCGTTGCGGCGGTCTTCCCACGCGACGAGGAACCCGGTCCCGTCCGAGGCGACGGCCGGATGGGCCTGGATGCCGTCCAGGAGGCAGAGGGGGATTCCCCCCGGATTCAACACATGCCCGGCGGGATCGATCCGGGTCGCGTAGATGTCTCCCTCGGGGGCCGAGCGCTCATCCTTCCACGCGACCAGGAAGCCGGTGGCGGAGGCTGCGATCGCGGGCGCCGATTGGCGTCCCGGGGTGGGGGTTGCGGGGGCTGCCAGGCTCATCAGGATGCCTGCGGGATCGAGAACCGTCCCGGCCGCGCTCACGCGAGTCCCGTAAATATCGGCCCCGCCGGGGGTGGCGGCGTCACGCTCGTCGGTCCAGACCACGAGGGCGGTCTGCCCCAAGGTGGCGGCGTGCGGCTCGAGCTGCATTCCGGGGGCGTCGCTCAGGGTCACGGGACCTCCGCCCAGCAAGGCTCCACCGGCGTCAACGCGGGCCGCGCGGATGTTGCCGTTCGCGGGATCCGTGGGATCGGAGTAATCGGCCCACGCCACGAGGAAGCCCTC
>DMJJ01000291.1 GCA_003452185.1 Verrucomicrobiales bacterium
CGGATGCACCGCGCCCCACGGTGCATCACACCCGAGGGGGTGATCCACCGTGGGGCGCGGTGCATCCGGTTTGTCAGTGCCCGCATGCCGCTGGCCTGGCTGCTCGCCCTGGTGCTTTGGATCCCCGGGGTGATCTGGATCGCCGAGGTCGTCTACAAGTGGATCAGCCGGAATCGCCACCTGCTGAGCCGCTGGTTTGGATGCCAGGGGGCCTGCACCCTGATGCCGGCCCGGGAGCGGGCAAACGAAAAGGAGTTCGGCGTCGCCCCTCCCACCCACCGTGGCTGAGAACCGAATCCTCATCATCCGGGGAGGGGCGATCGGGGACTTCATCCTGACACTCCCGGTCCTCCAGGCCCTGAGGGAGATGTTTCCAACGGCCCACCTCGAGGTGCTCGGATATCCCAGGATCGCAGCCCTCGCCCGGTGGGGAGGGCTGGCTGACGGGATTCGCTCGCTGGAGGACCGCCCAATGGCGAGGTTCTTCGCCCGACGCGCCCCCCTCGATCCGTCATGGGAGGATTATTTCGGCCGATGCGGCGTCATTCTCTCCTACCTCTTCGACCCCGACGGGATTTTCCAGGAGAACATCGCCCGCTGCTCCCGCGCCCAGTTCATCCAGGGGCCCCATCGCCCCGCGGACGATTCCGGGACGCACGCCTCGGAGGTGCTCCTCCAACCGCTCCAACGGCTGGCGGTTTTCGGTGCCGATCCCGTGCCGCGGCTCACCCCGCCCGCCCGGCGCCAGGGGCAACACCCGGAAGACCTCTCGTCACTCCTCCCGTGGATCACCACGGGACCGACGCTGGCTCTTCACCCGGGGAGCGGCAGCGACACGAAGAACTGGCCCGAGCCCCGATGGCGGGAGCTCCTCCAATCGATCGCGTCGAGTGGGGAAAACCGCATCCTGCTCATTGGCGGGGAGGCCGAAGGGGACCGGTTGGAACGACTCGCCTCCGGGGTGGACGCCTCCAGGGTGCGTGTCCTGAGGAGCGCCCCGCTCCCCGAGGTCGCAGAGTGCCTCTCCGCCTGCACCGCATTCCTCGGGCACGACTCCGGAATCTCGCACCTTGCGGCCGCGCTGGGCCTACCGGTCACAGTGCTCTGGGGCCCCACGGTCGAACGGGTCTGGCGGCCCCAGGGGGAGCGCGTCCGGATCCTCCGGCACGAGGGCGGGCTGGCCCGGATCGAAGTCCCAACCGTACTCCAGGCCCTTCGTCCCGACGGGGGCTGACCGAAGCCGCAAGTCCGTGCTGGGCATCCTCCACCCCGGCATGATATTCCCTGCGGAATCCGGACACGCTGAAGGCAGGCCAAAGCCGTTTTTGCCGACGCCGGGACTTAGGAAATGAATGAACGCAGATGAGCGCGGGCTGCTGCAGGGCGTAGGCAGCGTGTTCCAGATTGAAGGGGAGTTCCGGGAAGCCCACCGGATCAAGGTGGGCCACATCAACGAGACGTTCGCCGTCACCTACCAGCAGGCGGGCCGCACCGTTCGATATGTTCACCAGACGCTCAACACGTCGGTGTTCCGTGAGCCGGTTCCGCTGATGCAGAACGTGCTCCACGTGACCCAGCACCTCCGTCGACGGCTTGAGGAGCGGGGGGAGCGGGACCTGGACCGCCGGGCGCTTCGGGTCATTCCCGCGCGGGATGGGCTCCCGTTCCACGTCGATGCGACGGGGCGATTCTGGCGGACCTTCCTTTTTGTCGAGCAGGTGCGGACCTACGAGGCTGTCGAGACCCCGGAGCAGGCCTATCAGGCCGGGTTGGCGTTCGGACGGTTTCAAGACTTTCTCAGCGACCTGCCCTGTCAGGAACTCGCGGTCACCATTCCCGACTTCCACCATACCCGGAAGCGGTTCCGACGCCTCCAGCAGGCCATCCAGACGGATGAGCTCAACCGATGCCAGGGGGCCGCGCGCGAGATCGCCTTCGCGCTCGCCCAGGAGCCGATGGTCGACACCCTCCTCACAGCCCACGCCAGGGGGGAGATCCCGGAGCGCACCACGCACAACGACACCAAGTTCAACAACGTCATGCTGGATCTCCAGACCGGCGAGGCGATGTGCGTGGTGGATCTCGACACCGTGATGCCGGGGTTGGTCCTCTACGACTTTGGTGACATGGTCCGCACAACCACGAGCCGCACGGCCGAGGATGAGACCTACCTCGACCGGGTGGAGATGGAGATGCCGTTGTTCCAATCCCTGGCCAGGGGGTATCTTGAGGCAACCCGGGGATTCCTCACCCCGGCGGAGAAAAAGTATCTCGTCCTGGCCGGAGCCCTCATCACCTACACGATCGGGATCCGGTTTCTGACCGACTACCTCGAGGGGGACACGTACTTCCGGGTCCACCGGCCGGACCACAACCTCGACCGATGCCGCAAGCAGTTCAAGCTCGTGCAATCGATCCAGCGTCAGTCCGACGCGATGCAGCGCCAGATCGACCTGCTTTAACCGGGTCCCCTGCCCCTCCCGGCCGGGCCAGGGGGCCTGCGCCTACTTCTTGAGCTTCGGGGGGACGGGCTCGAAAAACCGCAGCTCAAACGCGTCGGGTGAGAACACCCCGCCCCAGACCGTGTGGTTGAAATACTGGCTCACCTGGTCGAATGGGGGGAGAAGCGAGAGGTCGACCCATTCCTTGAAGGCCTTGGTATCCTCGTCAAACCCGAGCCGGGCGCCGATGGGGAGGGCCCCGAGGAGGTTCGCCACCGAACCGGACTCCTTGCGGAGGGCTTCAAACTGCAGGCGTGCCGACTCCAGGCCGTTCACGTATCCAAAGAGGCCGGTTCCCATCCCGCGCACCTTCCCGGCATCCTGGCTTAACCCCAGCGCGTCGCGCAGCGGAGGGGACTTACGATCGCTGCTCCGGAGGTACTCCTCAAGCGCGGCATCATCATCCGAGACCACGAGATACCCCCCGCTCGACGCGATGCTCACCGGACGCTGGGAGCCGGGGAGACTCACGCTGAAGATCTTTTTCCCCTGGAACTCCCGGTCCTTCTTTGTCGTCTGGGGACCGAACTGCGAAACGAGCACCTTGACGGCATTGGCCAACTGCTCCGGGTCCTTGGCAGCGATGAGGTGGACCGAGGGAGGGTTCCCGAGGGCAGCCAAGGTCCGCTCCTTTGGCGCCTTGGTGTAGTTGATGGAGTCGTCCCCGAGATTGCTGAAGAGGCTCTTCCGAAGGTCGAAGTTCGGATCCTTGTCCTTGCCCGCGCTCTCCATGACCATCTTGATCACGCTGGAGCTGGAGGGGAACATCCCGATGATGGTCGCCTCGAGGGTGTCGAAGGCTTTCGAGAGATCGAGGCGCGACCGGCTGAAGCTCAGGACATCCGACGGGACGAACGGCGGCGGCGAAGCCTCCTTGGCAGGAAACGCGAGCATTTTGATGATCCCCTTCCGCTCGGACTCGGGAACGGAGATCCGGAGGTCGTAGGAGGATCCCTCGGCCGTGGTGTGCTGGCTGTAGGCCAGCGACCGGAGGGCGCCGAGGCCCGAGCTGTCAATGAGGGCGGCGGGGTCGGGAGAGTTGTCGCCCGGCCGTTTGGCACGACCCTCGCCCGCGGCCAGGAGCTTCTTCCCGACCTTGACGATCTCCTGCAGGTTCACCCAGAGGTACACCTGGGAGTCCCGAATGACGCTCGGCACGTCCCCGGCAAACGCCGGGAGCTCGGAGAGGGTCGAGCCGCCACCCCCGGCCTGGATGGAGAGCACCTTCTCGATGTCGGCCGCGGAGTTCCCGAAGAGCAGCAGGGAGTCGCTTTGTCCCACGAGCCATTCGTAGCGCTCAGGGGCCTCCTTCTTCCCATCCCGGTCCTTCCCCTTACCCCGCCCCTTGGGCTCCTCCTCCTCCTTCTTCGGGGGAAACACCTTGTCGAAAACCTTCTCGATGTCGGAGGAGTTCATGATCAGGGCGGTGAACTCCAGCCCGCGGATTTTCTCCACCTTCACCTGATGCCCCCCATCGACCCATTTCTTCCGGAGGCTCTCAAGGGTGGTCTTCAGCTGGGCGGAATTGGTTCCGGCATCCAGCAGCAACAGGGAGGAGAGCTTCGGTTCCTCCTTGCCCGGGGGGGGAGGGGACATCATCCAGGCCAGGGTGACCTGCCCCTGGGCCAGCCCGGCGTAATCGCCGAACTTGATGCTGAACTGCTGCTCCAGCTTGGCCACGACGTCGGTGCGCCATTTGGCCAGGAACTTGTCCACGATCGGCTTCATGGCCGGGTCCTGCATCAGGCGGAACCCCGGGTTGAGGTCAAACGCGGTGCGCGCACGGTTCACATCGGGCACCGTGACAACGGCGAGAGTCGAGGCGGGGAGCAGTTTCTCCGGAACCGGTGTCGCCCCCCGGCTCCACGGGACGGAGGAAGCCAGAACCAGCAGGGCGAGGGTGAGCGGATGAAGGCGGGTCGGTGCCATAGAGCGAGTGTGGGGTCCCAGGGAACTATTTCTTCGAGGCGCGCGGCGGCTCCTGGGGAAGCCGGGGCGGCTCAAGGTAACGGTACGGCGTGCTCGGGTTGTCGTTGTCGTAGGAAAACGCATCCCGGTGGTCGAGGAAGTACTTCACGTTCTCAACAGGGATGGCAAACCCGATCCCTTCCCCGAAGGTGATCTTCATGTTGGTGACCCCCACCACCTCCCCCCG
>DMJJ01000165.1:0-541 GCA_003452185.1 Verrucomicrobiales bacterium
GGGGAGGGGTGGCAGGGTGGCTGAAAAGGGGGCCGGGAAGCTCGGTTTCATCACTCCGGGGGGCGCGCTACTTCAGCTGGTCGAGGGAAAGGTAGCCGTGCTTGCGGACCAGCGCCTGACCCCGCTCCCCAAGCAGGAAATCGATGAACGTCTTGGCGTCGCCCGCCGGATCCCCGTTCGTCAGCACGAACAACGGGCGGCTCATCGGATAGGTGTGGTTGGCGATGTTGGCGGGGGTCGGGGCCACATCCTCCCCGGAATCCTTCCTGATCGAGAGGGCGAAGACCGTCCTTCCGTCGGCCCAGGAGGAGGAGAGCTGCGAGATCGCCCCGCGCGTGGAGGCCACCTTGTTCCGGGTCTCCTCATTCCCACCCACCTCCGGGAAGCTCACCTGCGGCGCCTTCTTCGAGTCCCCGTAAAGCCAGTGGGTGAAGACCTCCCAGGTCCCGCGCCCCGGCTCCTTGTTGAAGAAGGCAACCCGGCGATCGGGCCCCCCGAGCTGCTTCCAGTTCGTCACCCGGCTCTCGTAGAGGTCGCGGGC
>DMJJ01000165.1:825-5303 GCA_003452185.1 Verrucomicrobiales bacterium
CGGCTCTCGTAGAGGTCGCGGGCCTGCTGCTTGGTGAAGCTTCGGACGCCACCTTCCCAGACATCCTTGGAGACGATCAGGGCAACGGCGTCCTCGCCGATGTGCGTTTCCTTGAATTGAACCTTGGGGAACTTGGCCCGATCCTCCTGGCTCACATGCTTGCTGGCCATGCCGATCTCGACCTGCCCGTCCCCGAGCATGCTGATCCCGCCGGAGCTCCCCCCCTGCGTGTCCACCGTGATCTGAAGCTTCTGCTCCGCCCTCAGGATCTCAGCTGCCTCGGCCACCGGGAGGTTGACCGTGGTGGAGCCGTTGATCTTGAGGGTCGCCGCCCCCGCCGCGAATGGCAGGAGAACCAGGCCGGCCAACGCCAGCCGACATACCAAGGAACGCGTGCTCTGCATATCTGCCTATATGCGCATATCACTGTCGCGCGAGACAATCGGAAAATCGAACCAGGCGGGGTCAGTGCTCATCCGCAACGGAGCCGGTCTCCGGCCCCAGCAGCAGGAAGTCAGCCGAGGCGGGCCCGTTCTTCAGCATGAGCCAGTCGTGGATGTTGAGAGCCACCCGCTCGCCGCGCGGGAAACGGTTCCCAAGATCGTCCGTCACCACGCTCATGGGCCCGAGATAGGTGGCAAGGTGCCTGGTCGCCCCCGGACGATGCCCCGGCTTGCGACCCAGGAGCAGGATCTCCCGAAGCCCGGTGTTCGCAACCTGGAAGTACGCCTTCCCGGAGAGCGTTTCAAAACGGATCCCGACAAATCCCGCCGCACGCAAGGCTTGCGCCAACGCGGCAACGGCAGGCACCGAGCGCACGGCGGCTGCGGGGCCCGGAAGCTGGATGGGGATCTCGGGGAGCGGGGCGTCCGCCGCAAGGCCGTGCAGCCGCAGCACGCCGCCGGGGCGAAGGACCCGGAAAGCCTCGGAGAGCACCCCCCCGAGGGCCCCTTCCCCGCAGTCCCCATTGGCGGTCCCCTCCAGGAGGACCTCGTCGACGGTGTTGTCCGACGCGTCGATCCGCAAGGGCAGGGGATCCGATAACGAATGCTGCCAGCGGACCGGTTCGCGGGGCAGGGTCCGCGCGAACGATCCCGCCTGCGACGGCCCGGGCGCCCCCTCGGTGCAGGCGTCCTCCCCAGCTTCATGCAGAATGTAGATCTCCCAGAGCGTCCGGTCGGGGTCCGTGACCCAGAACTTGGTCTGTGTCGAATGGCAGCAGCTCACCCCCTCCTCCCGCTGCGTGCGGATGCCGCCTGCCTCCAGGCGACGCTGGATGGACACCAGCTCCTCCGGGCTCCGCACCCTCAGGCCCAGGTGGTTCAGGGGGCCGCCCCCCGCGACATGGCCAGGGATGAGCGAGAGCACGAGCGGCGGTTCATCGATCTCGAACTTGGCGTAGTCCGGCCGCTGTTTGGCGGGGGGGCACCCAAGCAGCTCCCGGTAAAAGGCCACGGCCCGCACCATGTCCGACACGTTCAGCGAGGCATGGAGGCGCACAACGGCGAGAGGGGGATTCGTGCTCACAGGTTGGGGGTGGCTCCGGGTTCCGGGAGCCACTTTCGAAAGCGTAGATGCGCTTGCGAGCATATGTCGATCCCTTTGTGATTGCAGATCCCCCACGGATGTTGCGAGATCCCTCCCTCCCCGGGTGAGGGGACCTCCGTATGCAACCCAAAGCCATCCCTTCGATGCTCTCGATGGTTCCCTCGTTGTTCCGCGGCGTCGGGCTCGACGACCTCGAGCGGATCAAGGCCATCACCCGGAACGCCTACCCGAGTTTCCCCCAGCTGGGAACCCATGAGCTGGCCTCCTGGATGGAGGAGGCTGATACCGCTCCGCTGCTCATCGACGTTCGTTCCGGGGCGGAATTCGACGTGAGCCATCTCCAAGGGGCGGTCAACCTCTCGAGCGTGGAGGCGATCGCGGGGAGGCTCCGGCACCCGAAGCCGCAGCGCGTCGTCCTCTATTGCTCGGTGGGGTTTCGCTCCTCCCGGATCGCGAGCCTTCTCGCGGCTCAGGGCCTTGATGGGATCCTCAATCTCGAGGGATCCATCTTCCAATGGGCCAACGAAGGGCGCCCGGTCTTTCGGGGGCCGCAACGGGTCCACCAGGTTCACCCTTACGGCCCCCGCTGGGCAGGGTTGCTGAAGCCGGGCCTCGCCGCCGGGTGCTAGCCCAGGTGGCTCGTGCTCCAGCGCCGGTGTCACACTCTACGCGGGTGGGAAGCTGGCGGGCTAGTCGTCGCGCCGGGAGGGCTGGGACCCGATCCCGGGTATCGCAGGCCGTGCCGCCCCGAGCGCCAGAACGGCCGCCGCCAACCCCACGAGCACCGGGGCGTAGGAGTGGAACGCCTCGGCGCTGCGCGCGAGCACCACCTGAGCCCACGCCCTCCTTGGGCTGGCAAGCGCAGGCCCCCCCGGCGGCGATACGGTTGATCTGATTGCTCCGGACACGTCCGTTTCCCCTGGTTGTGTCGGCCACCCCTGCCTATCGGAAGAACGTGTTCACCTTGCCATACTCGGCGTAGCGATCCTTGAGCCATTCCCTGAACTCGGTGTAGTGCGCCTCCCGCTGCTCCCCTCCGTCGCTCGCGGCGTTGTAGCTGAGGTACAGGAGCCGGCGCGATTGTGCGGAGGTGTTCGGGCCCGAGCGGTGGGGCGTGTACCCGCTGAAGATGGCGAGATCCCCCGGCCGGAGTTCCAGCACCTCGGGGGAAACCCCCGCGACCACGCTCTCCGGGAGCTCATGGTACTGCCCATCGGCGGGGGTTAGGCAGCCGCGCGTGTGGAGGCCCGCGAAAACCTCCGTCGCCCCATTCCCCGCATCGGCCGGGTCGATCGCCAGGATGACGGTGACGAAGCTCTTCGGGAAGGACTTCCACGCGATGTAATCCTGGTGCAACGCGTAGCCCTTCGCCCCGGGAGGCTTGAAGATCAGCTTGTCCTTGAAGAGGTGGGCGGGCTCGCCGTACAGGGCCGACACGGCCCCCAGAATTCGTGGATCCCGCGCCACCCGCCCACAGACCTCGCTGAGATCGATGACCGGATCAAAGCAGTCGAAACGACACTCCCCCGTCGCGTGGTGGTTCGACCACCGGCACCGGAGGTTGTCGCTGTCCATCAGGTCGGTTCGCCCGGCCAGGCGTGCCGCCTCACCTTCGAGCTCCGCGATTTCCGCGCGGGAGAACACCTCCCGCAGCACCAGGTACCCCTTCTCGTTGTAGTCCGCCCGGGCTGCGGGGCTCACCGAGCCTCCCGGGTTGAGGGTGAATGGGTTCCTGGGGTTCATTTTCGCGATGGGGTTCGAGTCGACTAAGGTTCGGCGTCGGCGGCTTCCAGCACCTCCAGAATCCGGCTGAACGCCTGGTGGATGTCCCCCTCCCGGAGGTCAACCGTGAACCGGCCGTCGGGGTTCATCCCGGTGCTGGCGTGGCCATCCGCATCAAGGATGTTGGCCATCCGCTGCTGATGGTGGGTGCGTGTCACCACGTTGAAGGATTCCAGCCCCGGGGGGGCGAGGAAGAGCGTATCGATTGCGAGGGCCCGAATGGGCGCCCCGACCCGATTCGTCCCCAGGGCTTCCAGCTGGAGGTGCTCCGGCACGGAGGGCGGGGTGTAGAAGAGCTGGGTCACCCCGGCATGCCGATAGTAATAGCTTCCCTGGGCCTGGTGGCTCCCGACCTTGGCGAGCTCCCCATCCGCGTCGAGGGGTTGATCGCTTGCGGGGCAGAAGAGCACCCGTTTCGAGTCCGCCAGGTAGGATTTGAGCAGGAGCCCAAGCCCGACCGGTTCGCCGTTCCTGAGGGAAAGCAGGCTGGTGGGGGTTCCGGTCGAGGGGTAGAAGCTGGCAGGGCTGGTGTACGGGGGGGCCGTCGGACCGTACGGAATCTGCCCCTCATTGTCGAAGGCGTATCCGTGGATGGCCACGCCCGTCTGGCGCAGGTTGGAGAGGCAGGCCGCCTTGCGTCCGGCCCCTTTCGCCCGCGCCAGAGCGGGGCCAAGCAGGGCTGCAAGGATGGCGATGATCGCCACCACCACCAGGAGCTCCACCAGTGTGAAACCAGGCCCGCCGCAGCACGGGGGGAGACCCTGCGATGCCTGACGGGGATGGGTCATTCGGCGCCGAGCTCCCGGGCGCGATAATACCAGGCAGCCTCTTGCGCCGCGGGGATCGGAACCGGGACCCTGCCGCTTTCATTCGTGACCGTGGTCAGGGGGACCCACCCCCCCGGCGGTGCATCCAGACGGCCCGCGCCGAGGATCTCGAGCACCAACCCCGTTTCGCTTTCCACGCTGAGGGCGAGCCCCTCCCCGCCCGCCGGGCGGAGGCCGAGGACCGGCGCACGGATCTCCCGGAGCCGGATGTTGTCCAGGTCCCAGTATCCCCCCTGCAGCTGCGCGCCGACGGTTGAGAGCAGCCGGATCCCGATCGGCTGGTTGGCCCAGGGGTCCTGAGTTCGCACCGTCGGGAGCTCG
>DMJJ01000260.1 GCA_003452185.1 Verrucomicrobiales bacterium
GCGCAGACAGCCCTGTCTGCTGTGTCGCCGACTGCCCAGTCGGCTGACCTCCCCTGCGCGAACGGGTGTCCCTGGGTTCCTTGCCGCCTCATCCCGCAACCCGCCCTGCCGGTTGGGCAACCGGCGACACAGCAGGCTTGGCAGCCCGCGCCACACTTCACGAACCGACGTCTTCCCCCTCCCCCGGCGCACCTCTGGCCGCCACCCCCCCCTGCCCAACCCCGTGGCCGAAGTCGGATCTCCGTCTCCAGCCCTCCCCGCCCACGACTACTTGATCGCCGCGTAGCAGCCAAAGAGGCTGTTGCGATGGAGCACGTCGCAGAACCGGAAGCCGACTCGTTTCAAGAGGTCGAGTTGGTAGGGAAACGATCGCGGCGTGTCCTCATGGTCGATGTACCCAAAGACGGCATCGCGGTAGGCTTCCCCTCCCCTGCGGACCAGGTACTCCCCGTACCGATCCCACATCACGCGGTTGAGGGCCGGGTCGTCACAAACCACCAGATCCGCCACCAGGAGCAGCCCGCCGGGACGGAGCCAGAGGTGCAGACGGGAGAAGACATGCTCCCAGTCGGCGTCCTCGCGCAGGTGGTGAAGGACGGCGCCCGAGACAATCGCGTCCAGCGACCCTTGCTCCATCGCGAGCTCGCGCAGGTCGGCCTGGATCGTCGTCACCCGGGGGACTCCGGCTTCGGCGAGACGGGCACGGGCCCGGTCGAGCATCGGCCGACTGAGATCGACGAGGATCGGATCGATGGATCCCAATTCCCGCAGAATCCGGAGTGTATAGTTGCCCGCACCGCACCCCAGGTCGAGCACCCGCGCGCCTGGGGCAAGCCGGGCCGCGGCCGCGCGGGCGATGACATCCAGCACGGCCACCGAATCCATGGCAGCCTCCTGTCCTGTGTTCAGGTCGCTGAACCGCTCCACCTCCCCGTCGAAACGGGTTCGGATCTCCTCGATGGTCGATTTTGCATGCAACGGCGTCATGGGCCCACCCTACGTCGGATCGTTTATTCCCGGAATTGCACACTTTGCATTCCAGTGATACTTCTCGTGCATGCCTCGGCCCACGGTTCGCGAGCTGGAATGTTTTGTGGCGGTGGCGGAGGAGCAGAATTTTACCCGGGGCGCCCGGCGGATGTCGCTCAGCCAGCCGCCGTTCACGCGCCAGATCCAGTCGCTGGAGCAGAAGGCGGGATGCCGCCTGCTGAACCGCACCACCCGCGCCGTCTCACTCACCCGTTCGGGTGAGCTGTTCCTCACCGACGCGCGCGAGTTGCTGGCACAGATCGATCGGGCGGTCGCCTGTGCGCGTCGCGCGCACGACGGGGCTGATGTTCGCCTTCGACTTGGGATTGTCGGTGCGCTGATGGATGAGGAGACGATCCGAGTCTTTCGCCGGCTCCGCCGGGCGCATCCCCGCTGCCAGCTCCAGCTGCGGGATCTCGCCCCGAACGAGATCCTGTCGCAGCTCATCGAGGGAAAGCTCGATGGCGGCTTCATTGGGGCGATGCCGAGCCGGCTCCCGGCGTCGCTGCAAGGTTTCAAGTGGCGGCGTGAGCCGCTGGTGCTGGTGGTTCCGGAGGGTCACCCATTCGCCAAGGGGGGTGCACCGCGGCTTGATCAGCTTCAGTCGGAGCTCTGGGTCACGATGGCACGGGAGGCCGCGCCGGCGTTCCGGCGGCAACTGGATCAGCTCTGGCGTCGTGAGGGTTTCGATCCCCGCATCATCCACGAGGCCGATCGGCCTCTTGCGCTCCTGGGCATGGTGGCGACGGGCCAGGGCATCAGCCTGCTCCCCGCCTCGTTTTCGCGGCTTCTTAGCGAGGGGCTGGTATTCCGAACGTTTTCCCCTCGCAGCGAAGCGTTCCTGGAGCACAGCTTCATCCACCGCCGCGCTTCCCGGCCGGTGGAGCTCCAACAGCTCATTCACGAACTCCGCGGCCGCCCGGGCTGACCCTCCCCGCCGGTGATCGGTGGTGCACCTCCGGGAAGGTCGACCGGGCGCAATCCCCTGCCGACGCGCTGGAAGCGGCCCACGCTCCATCCCACAGTTCGATTCTCAACCGCCACCATGCCATCCCCGCACCGATTCACGCACCGGATCTCGTGAGAGAGCCGCCAACTGACCCCGCCGGCCCACTACGGGGTGAGCGCAGCGGTCGGGTCCCGGAGGGGATCGGGCCGCGGGTGGGCAGGAAGGAGTACGCGGGGCCCACTGACCTTGCGCCAGATTCAGATGGGTGACTGAACGAATCGCCTCGCCAGACGAAGCGGTTCGGAATCAAGCGAACGAAACAGCAGGTTTGGATGTAGTGCTCGAGGCTCCTCTCGAGTCCGCACGCCGGATCCCAACTCGTGAAGACATGAACACTTTGGGGAACGAAGATTTTTTGCCCCTTGACGCAATGCTCCAATGGGTGACCCCTCCGGGATGGCCTTCGCTATGGCCGGGCGAATGGGTTAGCGAGTTAATCGCGCAATCGCTTCTTCCCGGGAGACCGACCATTGATCGGCGGGCAGATGGGTGCTCTCCCATTCCACACGACTGCGCAGCCACATCAACTCGATCAGATACGTTTCGAGATCGTCAGCGGCAGCGTGGTCTGGAAGGCTTATTTCCGATACGGAGACCCGTAGTGTATCCTCTGGAAAGCTCGTCTCAAAAAAAACGATCCATTCTGGCGCGTGGTCGCGGAGCCACTTCTGAATATCTAGGAGAAGCTCCTTCCGTGGCGAGACTTCAGGGCATTCCACACGAAGCCGACGTGGTTCAGTCGAGTTCCACTCCACTCGCATCGCTGGGCTCTTGGGATGGTACTGTTGTAGGCGATCTCTCGCCCACTCCTTGGCCCACAGTCGAAACCGGACGTCAATAGGTGGCGAGTAGTTCGCGTCGCTGGCAAGACGCTCGGAAATGAGGCGAACCTGGACATGGGGACCCGCTGACCGATGGAAAGCTCGTGCTTGCGTCCGATGCCGACGACGGGAATCCAAGGGCGGCGCACCCCGGGTCGGACGGAGTCGCTTCAATTCAGCCATCCGATTGTCGAACTCCATGCTGTTGCGCGCCCACTTCTCAGGAGGGAAGTTTTCGATTTCCCAGGCCCGCAGTTCCACCCTTTCCTCCTGTAGCTGGAGGTAATCGTTTAACGCGACGGACTGGGCACCGAGGGGAACCCAGATCGTGGACGCATCCACGATGACTCTATCCTCAGCGAAGCAGAGGACAAAGGTCACCGACCAGTCTGGCGAGGAGCTGCGTAGCCAGTCACTCGTGGCGTAAAGAAACTCCTCGTCTAGGAGAAAATCGTCAAAGACAGCCAGGAAGCTATTCCTAGAATTTCGGTCGACTTTAACTGTTACCGACGCCTCGTGCCCCGGGGAGGTCCAGGGTTGCTCTCGGATTCTCTCCTCCAGCCATCCCCGCAGCCGAATTTCCAGTTCCTTTACGTCCAGATTTTCCATTGTGCACCTCTGTCCATGATGGCGGCTAATGATTACACCTTGCGTAGCGCAGCCTGCAGGCTGCCCGGGTCAAGTATGGCACTCGAGTCATGGGTCAGTGGAATCTGAATCCACCCGTTCTCCCGCTCTCGCTCGGTTCCGAACCTCCTGGAGAGTATCGTAGGTGCCCATCCGGGGTCAGATCCCTACCATCTGCTATCGAGTCGCGGAAGTTCATCTATTGCTCCTCAAGTCACTCGTCCTTGGCAGGCGGTTTTTCATCCTCGTTCATCCGCTTCTTCAGCTTCATCACCGTCGTTCCCACTCCCGAACGGTCCATATCCAGCCACAATCGTCCCCAGTAGTTCCAACGTCAACCGGCGCCACATCCCGCCCCGGCCCCGACCCTTTCCCGCAAGGGACCGCAGACGGGTCGGAACCCGAGTTCAGCCCCCCCCTTCTCCGCCCCGGTCCCATCCGCGCGAATCCGGGTCCCATCCGTGGTAA
>DMJJ01000336.1 GCA_003452185.1 Verrucomicrobiales bacterium
GGAGGAGTACGACGATCAAATCCGCAGCGACGTCGCCCGGCTGAAGAACACGGGCGGGCGGGAGGGGGGAGCCTGCACCGCCGCCAGCTTTCTCAAGCACTTCGCGGGGGATTGCCCCTGGGTGCATCTCGACATTGCAGGGCCGGCGATGGGCTCGAAGGAACTCCCCCACCTTGAGAAGGGGGCCACGGGGTTCGGAGTCCGCCTGGTGACGGAGTTCCTGCGCCGCCACGCAGCCCGGCTGTAGCACAGCCCGGGGGCCCGCCGCCGCCCCGACCCTTGCCGGGCGGGGTCACGGTTCGATCTGACCGGTCCCTTGCCGGACCGCCTCAAGCAGGCGATCGAACTCGAACGGCCTGACCCCAAACTGGTCCGGGGCCTTGTCCAGATCGACGCGGATCGGCCGGTCGGGGAACTCCGCGGCAAGGTCCTCCGGCACCGCGGCTTCATCCAGCTCCCGAAGGTAGGAGCCGGGGACCTCGAACGATTTCAGCACGGCCCCGGGAAGTCCGGCGGAGCGCTGCCGGGCCAGGAAGGCGTCGGCCCGCTCCCGCTGCCCGAAGTTGAGGAACAGAACCCGGTTGCCCGCCAGGGCCACCTCCCCGTCCTCGCCCACCAGGATTCGCGTATTGGGCTCCCCCTCCACCCGGTAGACACGAACCGTCGGATCCTGGAGCGCGGCGGCCGAAAAAATCGAGAGCGTGAGGGCACGGAAGGCGAACAGCCGGGCATCCCGAACCCGCATCGCGTCCCCCAGGTCCCAGAACGCGGTGGCGAAGGAGTAGGAGTTGAAGGCGATGCGTCCTCCGGCTCCCGCAGCGTAGAAGATGGGGCCGACCAGCGCCCCACCCGCCCCCACCAGGCCGCCCCGGAGGAAGCTTTCTCCCAGAGCCTGGGGGGTGGCCCGCCCGTGCGACGCGATGTAGGTGTTGAGGGTGGCCACACCTCCGGAGATCACCGATGCGGTGAGCATCGACTGCAGGGTGTAGTCACTCGTTCCGGCGGGATCCACGCGCCCCACGGGATCGTTGCGCGCATAGGGGTAGCGCGCCCGGCTGGCCGGTTCAGTCGGAACCCCTTCAAAGGGATCCGGCGAGAGAAAACGCCCCAGCCTCGGGTCGTAGTCCCGGAAGGCCATCCCGTAAGCCCCGAGCCCGGGGACGAACCGCAGCCCGGAATAGGCGGGAAGCCCGGCATCGGGGTCCTGGGCCGCGGGCAGGCGGTTGCCGAATGCATCGGAGTCGAACCGGTCAACCAGCCCCCCGACGCGGTTGACCTGCGCGCGGACCGACCCATGACCGTCGAGGATCGCATACCCGACGGGCGCGGAGGCCGGGTCGCCCGCTGAAACTTCGGCTCTGGCCACAACTCCGAGGCTGACCCGCGCAGGGCAGCCGGGACGGAGTTCCGCCACGAGCGCCGAGGGACCGGGGCCCGCAAGGGGATTAAGAATCACCCGGTTCGTGGAGCGGGCCCGGGTGCCGCTGCCCCCCTCCCCGGCAACCTCCACCGTCGCGACCCTCAGGCCGTCGGCGTCGTACAGAAACTCCAGGCGGCGGGGCACCCCGTCCACCTCCCACTCCTGGGCGACGACTCGACCAAGCGAGTCGTGGGAACGCTCCTGCGCCGTCGCGGTGACGGCGAGGCAAAGGGTGAACGCCAGCGGGATCCACCCTGGAAACAGGCCCGCCCGGCGCTCCGGCGGGTCCTCAACGCCCTGATGCGCCAGCCGTCGTGGGGCGCGGGCCGGGGTTCGAAACGGGGCCGTGGCTCTCGGGTCCTTCATGTGATCAACCTCCTCCTTGTGCGGGGGAGGTTGTATCACGGATTCCCGGGCTGACAATCGCTAGAACTAGGGATCCCCTCAGCCGCGGCCCGCCCGCCGTGCATCGACCCATCCCCAGACGGCGCCGATTACGAGGCCGACCGTGTGGACCGTGTTGGCCACCCGCGCGCCGGTTCCGAACATGGCCCGCACCCCGGGGGGGTTGAGCTCCTGGGCCCAGCAGAGCACGAAGTACACGAACAGCATCAGCACCGTCCGGGGGTCGAGCCCGATGCCGCTGCCCGGGTCGTGACGCCCGCGTTGCCAGGCGTAGCCCGCAAGGGCGAACACCACCCCGGACATGCCGCCGAACCGGGGCGACCCTGTGACGAGATACTGCCCAAGGTTCGGGAAGATCGCCGTCACGAGGACAAACAGAAGCAGGAAGCGGGTTCCCCGCCGGGCCTCAATCAGGCTGCCGAGGGAAAAAATCCAGAGCGCATTGCAAAGGAGATGAACCCAGCCGAAGTGGAGGAAGATCGGGGTGACCAGGCGCCAGACCTCGCCCTGCCGGATCTCCCCAAGCATCGGCCCCCCCTCGAGCTCGGCGGAGCCGATGAAGAACGAGCGAATCGCTTCCGGGTTGTCCCCCTGTCCCGTGAGCATGAACACCGCAGCGCAGAAGAACAGGAGCACCCCGCAGAGCGGTCCCATCCCAAAAGGCCCGTGGCTCGCGATGATATCCTCCCGGCGGAGGACCCGCTTGCCGCTTTCCGCGGCCTCCTGCTGCTCCCGCTCCTCGATCTGTCGCGCGGCCCGGGAATGGCCCTGGAACCGGGGGTCGTCCGGAGCCGCCTTGTAAGCGGCCAGGAGATCCACCGCCCTGGCGATCAGCTCCTCCTCCATGATCCAGACCAGCCACGATCCATCGGACGCGACCTCAATCTCGTTCTCGATCCCCTGGACGACGAGGTAGTCGCTGAACGTGGTGGCCGACCGTTCATCCGCAAGCTGGCCGATCATTCTCATATAGTGACCGAGAGGAGCCTAGGGCATTCCCCCCCCGTTGGCTAGCGGGCTGTCAGAACGGTCTCCCCGTGCCGCGTGCAATTGGAGGCGAGAGAGGCGACGGCATCCGGCCCAGGGGGGGGGCTCGCGAGGGGTTGGCAGGGGTGCCATCCGACCAATAGGAAAACTTATGCACTGGATACGAGTTCGTGGTTGTATTCCGCCCGACACCCACCCTATGGTCCGGGAATTCCAACCACCGGTGGACGCCCGCCCAAGGCTCCAGGCAGAGGCTTTCCGTACCCGCGTGTTGTTTCCGGATCACGGGGGACGCCTGGCAAACGGGGTGATGTCGGCCGGTGTTCGGGATTGTCGTGCCAATCGATGCGGGCCGCCCGCTCTCGAGACAAACCGAAACCTCACCAACCGACTATGCAACGAAGGAAACCCACTCCTCCCAGTTCCCCCTTGTCCCACGGCCTGCGTGCACCCACGCCGCCGCCGTGCAACCTGTGGACGCCCGCCGCCGGCATTGCCGCCGCATTCATCCTGAGTTCCACCGGACTGTTGGCCGCCGAGGGGGATCTCCCCCTTGGGGTCGAGCAGGCCCATCTGGGCTATTCGGTTCGGGACACCGTGATCTTCGACGATCCGGCCAACCCCAACAACCTGGCCACGTGGGAGCCGTACGTCGGGGTTCTCGGGAACAGCGTTTTCCTGATCGGGGCGAATACCTTCGCCGAGGGGAGCACCGACAAACAACGGTTCGCGTTCGTGATGCAACCCGTGGCGGGCGGCCCTCACGCCTTGGGGGATCACTTCTTCAGCGACGACAGAGCCCCATACCGGGGACCCATCAATGCCTCGAGGCAGGACGGAAACCCGCAACGCATCGCAGGAGATCCGCGCCCCGGCGGGACCAACATCATTACGGGCGCGGAAGCCTCGCCCCACCTCAACCCGGCGTTCCAGTCGGATGGCCGATGGGCTCTCGGGTTCGATCGCCTGCCCGACGGACGTTACGGAACGGTCCAAACCTTCTCGATCGACCCGGAAACCCTGGAGCAAACCGCGATCTCGCTGGCCTTCGACGCCGCCAACGGGCGGCTCGTGGAAGGAACGGCGGGCAGCAGCCAGAGCACCCGCTTCGGGGGAGACGTGCTGGGGCTGGACAACGGCAACTTCGTCGTGTCGGTTGAGGATCGATCCAAAGCCCGCGCCAACCCGAACCTGGCGGTGTTTGTTGTCGTGGCTCCCGACGGGTCGATCGTAACGGAGACCACGGTGGTCGCCACGGCGGATTACTGGTCCAACCTCGCGGCCTTCAAGGGGGGATTCGCGATCCGGGCGGCAGGGGTCATCTACTTCTATGACAACGCCGGGAATCTCACCGGGCAGGTGGATGCGAACGCCGCCTCCGGAGTCGCATTTGACCGCGGCCGGGGGGATGGCACGCGGATCGCAGGACACATCAACCAGCCCTATGTCTATCTCGCCGGCTCCGCGAGCATCCTCGACGGCGAGGGGAACAAGGTGCCGGGGGTTTATGTGGCCGCGTTTGATTCCCGGGATCAGTCGTTCGTCGCCCAGGCCCGGGTGGACAATTACCCCGGCACTTTCGACCGGACGGTGGTTGCCGCCGACGCCTTGGGCCGGGTGACGGTCGCGTTCGAGTCGACCCCGCAGGGGTTCGCCAGGAAGCAGGTGGTTGCCCGGGTGCTGGCGCTTGATCCCTGCCTTGCGCAGATCCAGCCCCTGAGCGATCCCTTCTTCCCGTTCCTGAACCACGGCCTGGACTTCAACACCCAGAACCCGAGCATCGCGATGACCACGAAGGAGATCCTGGTCGCTGCGAAAGGCCTCGTCAGCCTGGAGAACACGGTCGACCTGGGGCCGGATTCCCGCCCGGCCACAGCGGTCTACGCCGTGATCCATCATCCCGTCCCGGCGGAGGATCCCACAACGCCCGCCGGATTGACGACCCCCTCCTCGCTGGCTGAGGCAGGCATGCACCACGTTGTGCCGGACAAGGTCATTTTCAACGCGCCCGACGCCCCCAACAACCTTGCGACATGGGAACCGTATGTCGGTGTGCTGGGCGACAGCACCTTCCTGGTGGGGGCAAACACCTTCGCGGAGGGCTCCACCTCCGAGCAGCGCTTCGCGTTTGTGATGCAACCCGCCGCAGGGGGCCCCTCCCGTGAGGGAGACCACTTCTTTGGCGACGACGGCCTGCCGTTCCGGGAGGGGATCAACGCCTCCCGCCAGGATGGCAACCCGCAACGAATCGCCGGGGATCCCAGGCCGGGTGCGGTCAACATCATCACCGGAGCGGAGGCCTCACCACACCTGCACGACGCCTTCAAGAGCGACGACCGCTGGAACCTCGGTTTCGACCGCCTGGCCAACGGCCGCTACGGAACCGTGCAAACCTACTCGATCGATCCCCTCTCGCTCACCCAGACCAAGAAATCCAACGCGATCGATGCCGCCAACGGCCGCATCACGGAAGGGGTGGCGGGCAGCAGCCAGAGCACCCGCTTTGGCGGCGACCTTGTCGGGCTCGACAACGGGAACTTCGTGGTTTCCGTGGAGGACCGATCCAAGGTGCGATCGAGCCCCAACCTGGCGGTATTTGTGATCGTGGCGCCGGATGGTTCGATCGTCCGGGAGACCACGGTGGTGGCGACTGCGGACTACTGGTCCAACCTCGCGGCCTACCGGGGAGGGTTTGCCATCCGCGCCGCCGGGACGCTCTACTTCTACAGCAACGACGGCGATCTCAGGGGGAGCCTGGACGCCGATGCGGCCTCCGGCGTGGCGTTCGACAAAGGGCGTGGCGACGGCACCCGGATCGGGGGGCACATCAACAGCCCGTACGTCTACCTTGCAGGGGGAGCCTCATTGATCACCCAGGCGGGAAACATCGAACCGGCGGTTCGAGTGGCTGTCTTCGACTCGAGGAACCAATCGTTCGTGGCCCACGCCCGGGTCGACACCCGAAACGGGGCCACGGACCGTGTGGTCGTCTCCCCCGACGCGCTCGACCGGTTTGTTGTCGCCTTTGTCGACAAGCCGGCGGGCTTCGCCGCAAACCAGGTCGTGGCCCGCGTCATGCGTTTCGACGAGTGCTCCCGCTCCATCCAGGCGATGACCCCGAGCTTCTTTCCCTTCGTGAACCACAAGGGGAACGGGGTGACGCTCGCCAACCCGAGCGTTGCCATCACCACCCGCGAGATCCTCGTTGCCGCCAAAGGGAGCGTCAACCTGGCCAACGACCCCGAGGGGGATGCCGACTCCCGGCTCCTCTCGAACGTCTATACGGTCATCTCACACCCCTACCCCCAGGATGATCCGACGAAGCCGGCGGTGGTTCCCGGGATTCACCTCTCCGCTGCGATCCCGGTGGTCAACGGGAAAGCCACGCTCTCCTGGACCGGCGGCCAGGGGCCGTTCACGGTCCAGACCCGGGGTTCGATCACGGAGCCTTGGAAGGATTTCCGGACCGGCGTGACCTCCTCTGACATCCTGGTGGACGTGTCGGGGGGACAGGCTTACTTCCGCGTGGTGGGTCAATAGACTGCCTCGAACGGTGCGCCGCTGCGCCATTCCTGTCAGCCGCCAAGCCCCCTGTCGCCCGAAAGGGCCCAGGGGGCGCTTTCTTTTGGAGGTTCGCAGGAGCCAGCCACCCCCAGCGACAGTTGCCCTCACCCCCGCGGGAGGGGTGATCCCGCCCCCCCCGGCTCTGTGCGTCACTCGCACAGTCCCACGGGGGACCGGGACCTGCTAGGGTGCTTGGAGAAGGGCTCCACCCGAAGGGATGGCCCCGGGGCTGGCGCGCGCACACCGGGGTGGCCATCGGCTCTTTTGGGTTGAACCCGGCGCCCCGGCGGATCAAATGAACACCATGCCCGCACACGGAATCGCCAGCATCCTGATCGTGGAGGATGACCCCCGGCAACTCCGTCTGTACTCACGCGCCCTCCGCGGATACAAGGTGACGTGCGTCTCCACCGCCTCCGCCGCACTCCGGGAGCTTGAGGCGGCTCGCCCGGACCTGATCATCCTCGACCATGTCCTGGCCGGGGGGGAGCTCGGGGTCGATTTCCTGCCGCGGCTCAAGGCCGCCGCGGCCCACATACCCGTGGTGATGATCTCCGGGACCCTGGACATCGCAGGACGCCTTCAGGCGCTGCAAGGCCCCGACTCCGCCCACTATATGCTGGAGAAGCCGGTCGACCTCGATGAACTGGAGCGGGTGGTGAAGTCGGCGATCACGGAATGTGGCCTCGGGGAAACGGTCCGGGTGCTCCAGTCGCTCGAGCGGGCGGAGAAGATCGAGGACTCGGACCCGGAGCGCCGCTTCACCGAACGGCTCTCCCGCCAGCACAGCCTCCTCAACCGGCTCAGGGGGACGAGCGAAAAGCCGAACATCTCCCTCCTGGCCCGCGACTACGCCGTCTCCCGGCGGACGATCCTCCGGGATCTGCACGACCTGGTGCAGAGGGGACAGCTGGACCCCGCTCTCGATCCTTCGGATGCCGAGGGGTGACGGGGACTCATGGAGGCCCGGCTGGCGCCGGGGGGTGATTGCGCTCACCACTGCGATTGCGCCCACGACGCGACGCGGCCGGGGGGGCTCCCCGGCCACGATCTACTGCGCGGGTCACTTCGGATCGAGCGTCGGCAGGGCTCCGGGAGCGCCGAGGGGGGAGGCCTCCTCCTTCTTCGAGTCATCCTTCTTGTCAGCCAGGAACTCGCGACGAGCCTTGAGGAGGTTGTCGATGCTCCACTTGTCGAAGAGGTACACCCATTTGTCGTGGAACTGCTCCTTCTTGAGCTTCTCTTGGAGCTTGGCAGCCTTCTCCTTGAATTCCTTGTCGAGCTTCTCCTTGTCCTCGGGCTTCTCATCCTTGCCCGGAGTCCGCTCCTTGGGGAGATCCGCCGTGGTGGTGAACTGGGCAAAGGAGCGCCCCTCGGCGTCGGCCTTGCCGATTTTCACCGTGTAGGAGAATCCGTCGAAGGTCTCCAGTTTCGCCATGACGGGCTTGTCGAGGCCGGTCTCCTCGGGCTTCCGGTCCGGCGGGGCGACATCGTGGAAATTGGCGGACGTGAGAAGGTAGTTCAGGCCCGAGGTCTTGGCGGAGTCGAGCTTCTCGTCCCCCTTGAGATCGGCCAGCTTCCACTCGCCGCTCTCGGTCTCGCGGCTCAGCTTCCAGCTGTTGGTCGCCTCGGTGGCGGTGACAGTCACGGCGCGAAGCTTCTCGACCTTGAGGAACTCCTTCTCGATCCACTCCTCGGCCTTGGGCTCGATGCTGGCAAAGGCTTCGGACACGAGCGCGACGCTCGCGGGGTCGCCCCCGGCCATGACGTAGCGTCCGTTGGGGAACGAGCCGCCGCCGAACGGGGAGCCGCCGGCCGACTCCCGGACATGCTTCTTCCCGAGGAGGAGCGACGTGAGGACCTTGCCCCCCTTGTCCTTGAATTCCACCAGGGTGCCCGAGTTGGTGCCCTTTCCAGGCGGGACCAACTCCATCCGCTCGAGCTGTGAACCGCCGGCCCGGATCGGCTGGGTCACCTTGAGTTCCATCACCTTGATGAGGAAATCGTGAAGCGACCCGAAGTTTGCCGGGTAATTGGCCCTCTCGGCCACGCCCCAGGCTTCGCCCGACTTCGCCAGGGTCACGGAGCCGGACGGCCCCTTGATGCCGACCCCTTCGACCGCGTTGACGTCAAAGCTGCTGAAGAGCTTCTGCCCCATCCGCTGGCTTGAGTCTTTCCACGATGCGTCCTCCTTGCGGGTCAGCGTGATGCCCACGCCTCCCAGCACCGCGCCCACGATGATCAGAATGATGAGTTGGTTTCGGTTCATTTCGCCCCCGATCGGTTCTTGCGGACAAACCAGAGCCCCAGCCCGGCCAGGGTGACCAACAGCGGCATGCCCGCGATGTTCACTCCCTTGAGGAATCCCTCAAGCGACTCGATGTCCTTGCGGAGATCCTTCCGGACCCCCTTGAGCTTCCCCTTGGCCTCGGACTCCTGCTTCCGGAACTTGGCGATCTCCGCCTGCTGTTCCGGGGAAAGGACAAACCGCTGACCCGACTCCTTCTTGTGCTGCTGCAGCTCGTTGAGCTTCGCCTGGGTCTCCTGCAGCCCCTGCTCCAGCTTCTGGAGGGCCTCACGATGCTTGGCCTGCGCCCGGGTCTCCATCTCCTGCACGACGGTGAACGGGCGGCTCGACACGGCGCGGCTCCGAACCCGGATCAGGTTGCTGTCCCCCGCCATCTGCTCGACCATGTTTTGGGCGAAGGAGAGGTTGTCGTTGAAGTACTGAACCAGCTTCTGGCCGAAAAAGTTCTGAACCTGCACCGCAAACTGGTCGTAGATAAAGTCGGAATCCCCCACGAGGATCACCACACCGTCGGACTTGGCCTCCTTGAGGGCCCCGGAGTCTGCAGCCTTCTCATCCTTCTTCTCCCCCTCCTTCTTGTCCGGAGCGGCGGC